>URVR01000089.1 GCA_900551355.1 uncultured Eubacteriales bacterium
TTACTGCCTTCGTGTAGGTGGACCCTACATCGCAGCCGCCGTAATATTTCATGGTCATATACTCCTTTTATGTAAGTTGATAAAGGGGGTCACATGCAGTTCTCGTCGTCGAAGTCGCACAGCGTGGGGTCGATAGGCTCGGCACGCATGACGGTGCGCATATACTCGTTGACCTTTTCGCGCATGGTCTTGCGGGACACGGTGCGCGGGTCCATCAGATCGTGCTCGATCCAGATCAGGTGGTAGCCGCGCTCACGGCCCTGCTCGTCCAGGATGCCCTGCACGGTGGCCATGTTCTTGCAGGCCACGTTCTGGTACATGATGATGATGTTGGTGTTCCACGCCTCGCACTGACGCCACAGCTCGTCTACCACGTTCTGGTAGCCACCGTTGGTGTGGCGGCGCATGACCATGCGCTCGTACAGGCGGGCCAGATCCCGCAGGGCCTCCTCCTTGTCCTCCGTCTCCAGAGGCTTGGTGAAGTTCAGGGATTCCATCTCCACCAGGATGTTGATGCCCCAGCAGTTGGCCAGCCAGTTGGAGAAGTTGGCGTAGTAGTGGGCGGGGCAGGACCAGACGATACCGCGGTAGCGCATCTTGCCCACCCAGGCCTCGTCCTTGCGCTCGTAGGACTGCATCAGCAGCTGGTTGACCTTCCGGCAGGTCTTCATGACGCGGGGATCGATGCCGCCGTCCATCTCGTAGTTCCACTTGCGGAACAGCTCGTAGCTGGGGCCGATGATCTGGGGATAGGCGGTCTTGTTGACCTCCCACTTCTCCAGCTCGTACTTCGTCTCCTCGTTGAAGCGCTTCATGGCGGAGAAGTAGGCGTCCCAGCTCCACTTGGCGCCGGTCTGCTCCTCAATGAACCTGATGCAGGCCCGGATGTCCTCCGCGCCCATCTGCACCGTCTCCTCGTCCTCATAGCGGACGGGGAAGCACAGGTGGAACACCGGCAGGTTGGGGAACCGCCGGGACATATAGCTGGAGGCCATGGTGGAGCCGTCGCAGGGCATGGAGGAGGAGATGAAGCACTTGCCCATGTGGGGCAGGGCGTCGATGACCAGCGCGCCGCACTCAGAGGACGGCACGGGGCAGCAGTCGGCGGGCAGGCCGAAGGACTCCACCGCGTCGATGTAGGGCACGCAGGTCAGCTGGTCGATCTCCGACACCAGGAACACGGGCATCAGCTGATAGGGGATACCCAGCAGGTCGGGGAAGCCGGCCATGATCTGGCCCATGGTCATCTCGTCGAACAGGACGACCTTCTTGTTCAGCTCGGCGCTGTTGCCGTTCTTCTCGTCGCACTTGGCCAGGAATACCAGATTCTCCGCCACATAGCGGAAGATATCGTGGGTCATCAGATGGCTCATTTTCAGGGCGTTGCCCCGCTGGCCCATGGTGTTCTTGTCCATAAAGCCCACGCAGCACATATAGGAGATCATCCAGCGATACCAGAACGTGGTGTTCAGGGCGGGAACCAGATCCTTGGAGAAGGTAGCCAGCAGCATGCCCCAGACCTTCAGCCAGCCGGAGAAGTCGATGAGGGTGCTCTCCACGCCGCGCCACTCGCGGCGGACGGTGGCCATGTCGCCCTTACGGTACAGGGTACCCAGATATTTTTCACCGTTTTTCAGCAGGTCCATGCGCTCCGCGCCGGACATGGCGGCGATGGCCTTTGCCTCACGGGTCACACGGGCCACATTGTCCAGCAGGTGATCCTTCTGCTTGGCGGCAAAGGCTTTCCAGTCCGTCTCCTTGATGAGGTCAAGGGCGATGGCGCCGACCTCCTTCAGGTTTTCGGCCTGCTTTTTCAGGTCCATGTTGTTCCGGGCGCGGAAGAACTGGGGGTTGGGGAACTTTTTCTTCTCAGCCATCAGTGGGCACCTCCGTTCTTGTGGAGCTTTTTGATCTCCAGCGATTCCACAAAGGCCTGCACGCGAGTGCGCAGCTGGCCGGAATTGCCGTTGTTGTACAGGCGGTCGATACTCAGCACGGGCCAATCATACTCCTCGTGCATGATGTGGCTCACCAGCGCGCGCTCAAAGCCCCAGTAATCGCAGTACTTCATCTGCTCATAGATGATGCCGTCGGCGTGGAACTCCCGGGCCAGACGGTCCGCGGTGTCCCGGCGCTGCTGCACCTTCTCGTCGGCGATGTAGCGGGCGCACTCGGAATGCTGCATGATGTGCAGACAGATCTGCCGCAGAGCGTCCTCTTCATCGTTGAGCTCGATGACCTCCCGGCCAGGGGTGGAGCCGAAGCAGTAGCGGTCAGACACCACCAGCGCGCCGCAGCTCTCGATGAGCTTGGTCAGGTTGGGATCGTCGATCTCGCTGCCCACGATGGCGACTCTGGCCCGGAAGGCGGGCTTGGCGTCGGGCTTGCGGGTCTTCAGCTCCTCCAGCGTCTCCCGCAGATAGGGGAGGATCAGGTACTTGGGACAGGTAAAGCTCACCAGATTCAGCACATGGAACTCGTAGCCGGTGATAACAGGGTTGTCGGCCTTGCGCATCTCGCCGATCTCGCTGATGATGGAACAGACCTCGTTGTGCTCCGCCACGGCCTTGCGGATGGCGGCGTCAGAGGTATCCACGCCGTACTTCTCCGCCAAAGGCTCCAGCACCCGGCGGCGCATCTGCTTGACGTAGGAATCCAGCGTGTAGTCCGTGACCTTGTAGGGGATGTCGCAGTGGGAGACGAAGAAATTGGGCTTGTCATTCATCTGCAGGATCTCGAAATGCTCCATAGCGCGGTTCATCATGGAACAGGCGTCCACGCCGGCCAGGGCGTCCAGGAACTGATAGCCGCCCTCCATGCCGCGTTCCACCAGCGCACGGGCGTACTCGCAGGTGTAGTTGGACATGTAGTAGGTAGCGATGTCCAGGGAGCCTGTCCGGGGCGCGCGCAGGCGCACGGAAAAGCAGTTGCCGACGTTGAGCAGCGGCTCGGGCATGTGGTAGCAGGTATAGCCGATGGCCAGATTGCCATCCGCCTGCGCCTGCTTTACCAGCTCGTTGTCGGCGTTTTCCAGCAGATTTTCGAAGTAGATCAAATGCTTCAGATCTCTCAAGAATTACACCTCTCTCCAAATGTGATTTTTACAGGATCTCAAGTTTCGTCAGGGCTTCGCGGGCACCTGCCAGCACAGGGGCGTCGGCAGGCAGATCAAAAACACTCAGGCCGCGGATGTCGTTGGCAGCGTGTTGGGTGTCGCTGCCGATGCAGGCGAGGATCTCAGTGCCTTCAATATGGATGTAGGGGATCATGGCGGGGTCGGTCACCCGGTTGATGATGGCGCCGCAGCGGTCGTACATCACCAGCTCGTCCGCCACGCGCTTGATGGTCTGGATGACCTGGGTGCCCTTGCGGCTGGGGTCGGTGATGAGCACAAGATGGGTGACCTTTTCCATGACGCGGCGGTTGATCTGCTCGATGCCGGCCTCGCCGTCGATGACCACATAGTCAAAGTCGTTGGCCAGCAGGTTGATGACCTCCTTCAGATAGGCGTTGACCTTGCAGTAGCAGCCTGCCGTCTCCGGCCGGCCGATGGCCAGAAAGGAGAAGGTGCGCTGCTCCACCATGGTGTCGAAAATGCGGTAGCGGGCCTCGCTCAGCAGCTCGATGGCCTCCCGGGGCGCGCCATCCTCCACGGAGGCGACGATGCTCTTGCGGATGTCATCCAGCGTCTCCTTTACTTCCACGCCCAGCGCGGTAGACAGACCCACGGCGGGGTCGGCGTCGATGGCCAGGATGCGCTTGTCGGGATAGGCCTCCGTCAGCAGCCGCACAAAGGCGGAGGAGATGGAGGTCTTGCCCACACCGCCCTTACCGGCGACGGCGATGATCTTGGTGTCTCTGTTCAAGGGGAAAGTCACGTCCTTTCGGGATGATGTGGGTCACAGCCTGGCAGGGAGCACCCTGCAGGAGCGGCAGAGCCGCGCCGCTTTCCGCAGCGGGTCGCCCAGACAGTTTTCCGGTTCTGCCTGACACTGGGCGCGGCCATTTCCGGGTGAACTGCCTGTTACTCCACAATGCGGGGTATTTGTGTCTGATATTGTTAAATCGCTAACATCATCATACCATAAAATGTGGCAGGTTGCAACGAATGATTGGCTATTTCGCCATCTTTTTTGTTGATTCTGCAAGATAGATATGCTATGCTTGGGTCGGAATACAAAGGAGCGAAAAACCAAACAGAAAAGGGAGGACGATCTTTTGAAAAAGGATATTCTGGTACAGCAGCTGGTGAACAGCTTCGGCAACTGGGTGCGCACGGACTGCGAGAACTGTGAGGGGGGTACCGCTCGCATGACGAAGGAGCTGTATCCCTACACGTCGCTGTTTTCCCCCATCCAGATCAACCGCCTGACGGTGAAGAACCGCCTGGTCATGGCGCCCATGGGCAACTGTCAGATGGCGGAGGAGACAGGCCGCCCCAATGACAAGATGCTGCAATACTTCTTCGCCCGGGCTGAGGGCGGCGTGGGCCTGCTGACCACCGGCCTTGTGCCCATCAGCCACCATATCGACTCCTCCGTGACAGAGAAGGGGAACTATTCCTACTTCCCCCGCATCGACGGCACCCGCACCAACTTCATGGGCTGGCGTGACCTGGCCCAGGGCGTCCACGCCCGGGGCAGCCGCATCTTCATCCAGCTGACGCCGGGCCTGGGCCGCGTGGGCAATCCCCAGTGCCTGCTGACCAAGTACCAGCTGCCGGTATCCGCCTCCTGGAACCCCAACTTCTACCTGCCCGAAGTGCCCTGCCGTCCCCTGACGGATCTGGAGTGCGATCTCATCATCCGCAACGCGGCCCAGGCGTCCATGGACGCCAAGGTCATGGGCATCGACGGTGTGTACCTCCACGGCCACGAGGGCTATCTGCTGGATCAGCTGACCAGTCCTGCCTTCAACCGCCGCAGGCTGGGCAAGTACACCGACTGGCAGCGCTTTGGCGTGGATCTCATCAAGGCCATCCGCAAAAAGGTGGGGCCGGACTACCCCATCATGTACCGCATCGACCTGAGCCTCGCGCTGGCGGAGACCTACGGTGACCGTATGAACACCGTCAAGAGCCTGAAAAACTTCCAGAACGGCCGCTCCATCGCCGATACCCTGAACTACATGGAGAATCTGGTGAAGGCCGGCGTGGATATCTTCGATGTGGATCTGGGCTGCTACGACAACTGGTGGCTGCCCCATCCGCCGGCGGGCATGCCCTCCGGCTGCTTCCTGGACGTGTCCAAGGTGGCCAAGGAGTACTTTGCCGCCCGGGGCATCAAGTCCAACGCCGGGGTAGAGGTGCCCATCGTGGCCGTGGGTAAGCTGGGCTATCCCGATATCGCCGAAAAGGCGCTGCGGGACGGCAAGTGTGACATGGTCATGCTGGGACGCCCTGTATTGGCCGATCCCGACTGGTGCAGGAAGGCCTATGCCGGCAAGGTGGAGGACATCCGCCCCTGCATCGGCTGTCAGGAGGCCTGCGTCAACGAGTTCGTGGAGGGCGGGCATCCCCAGTGCGCCGTCAATCCCCGCACCGGCTTCGAGGAGCTGCTGCCCGCCGTGCCCGCCAAGGCGGAAAAGGCCAAGAAGATCGCCGTCATCGGCGCAGGCTGCGCCGGTCTGAACTTCGCCATCACCGCCGCCCAGCGCGGGCATAAGGTAGAGGTCTTTGAAAAGTCCGATAAGATGGGCGGCAAGATGCACGCCGCCGGCGCGCCTCTGAGCAAGTACGAGCTGCACAACTACATGGATTGGCTCATCGCACAGGTGAAAAAGACCAAGGGCGTCACGGTGAAGCTGAACACCACCGTCACCAACGCGGAGCTGAAGGCAGGGAAGTACGACGCCGTGGTGTTCGCCAACGGCAGCCGGGAGGGGATGCCCCCCATCCCGGGCCTTATCGAGACGCGGCACATCGACGCCACATGGCTGCTGACCCACCCCGAGGAGCTGGCCGACACCGATAAGACCATCGTGGTGGTGGGCGGCGGCGCCGTGGGTCTGGAGACGGCCTACTGGCTGGCCACCGAGAAGCAGCGCAGCGTTACCTGCGTGGAGATGATGGAGAACTTCGAGGAGGGCGCCTGCACCGCCAATCGCGGCCACCTCATCCACTACTTCGAGGCGGACGGCGGCAAGCTCATCAACTGTGCCCGGGTGGTGCGGTTCGAGAACGGCCATGTGGTGCTGGCCCGGAACTGCAGCAAGGCCGTGCCCGATCCCTACTGCACCTGGACGCCCATCATCCCCAAGAACGTGGAGAATCCTCTGGCGCCCAAGATGACCAAGGAGGAGTATATCGAGCAGCTGCCGGCGGATCTGGTGGTCATGGCCATCGGCAACCGCGGCGACGACCGGCCGTTCCTCTCCGCCCAGCAGGAGATGGTGGCGCCGGAGGTACACAATATCGGCGACAGCTACAACACCCAGAAGCCGGGCAACATGTGGCAGGCCACCAAGGCCGCCTACAACCTGGCGGTCAAGATCTGACGGAGCTGTACCTGACACATATAGAGGGATAGGGCCGCTTTGCGGCCCTATCCCTGTGCCGAAACGCGGCTGGAATTTCATGTGCAGAAATTTCTTGGGAAATTTGCAAATTTGGGGTTGACATTTTTCGGGTTTATGCTATACTAAATAAGTCGACGGCGACAGGACAACAACATATGGGGGTATAGCTCAGCTGGGAGAGCGCTTGAATGGCATTCAAGAGGTCAGCGGTTCGATCCCGCTTATCTCCACCAAAGAAAACCTTGAAACCACACCGGTTTCGAGGTTTTCTTTTTTTGCGAGCAAGGCGTCTTCGCTGAAATCTATGTAATAGCTATGCAATGGACTCCATCCTTCTACTCATTGCGGCAGCCTCCGC
The DNA here is from genome assembly GCA_900551355.1 of uncultured Eubacteriales bacterium. Classification (GTDB taxonomy): domain Bacteria; phylum Bacillota; class Clostridia; order Oscillospirales; family Oscillospiraceae; genus Vescimonas. The sequence continues at coordinate 6,875 of URVR01000089.1, forward strand.
ACCCATCTCTTGACAAATCTCCGCGCTGCGCCTATAGTAAGGAACGGATCGTGCCATACACGGTACCTGTATTTTCAAAGGAGAAGTTTTTGAAACGTAACAAATCTCGACTGGAGAGTGTGGCCTGACCGGGAGGTTGGCAAATCACTTTCCGCCATTCCTCCCGAACCGGATCACAGAGAGCTTCAGGAGGAACAGAACATGAACCGCGAAAACAAGCGCAAGCAATACGAAAAAGGCTACTACAAAACACATCCCTGTCAGGACAGCTTCACCTGCAAGGTCTGCGGCCGACTGATGACGCCGGAGCATGCGGGCTCGGAGCACCGGAACCACTGCAGCA
>URVR01000090.1 GCA_900551355.1 uncultured Eubacteriales bacterium
TACACTTATGCGATCGTCGGCAGCGTCAGATGTGTATAAGAGACAGGTACAGCAGGGGGCGGGCAAAGGGAGGCGCGCCCACGCTCATGTGGCGGGCGGGGATGGCGGCCTTCAGCCGCTTGCCCCGGACGTCCACCTCCACGGTGTCGTCCTCCAGAATGTCGCTGTTGATGTAGCACAGGCCGATGGCCCGCTTGCCGCTGGCCTCCAGGATCACGGTGGACAGTCCCTCGCCCTCGGTCTTGAAATAGGGCACCATGGTGCCGCTGGTGACCCAGCCCACCAGCCTGCCGCCCTGATAGATCTCCATGCCCGCCCGCATGACGCCGCGGTCCAGCAGGGCGATGGGCGCGATCTTCCGGGGCAGGCCGGACATATCGCCGAAGTCCCGGTCCATATACTTCATGAAGTACCCGTGCTGCTTTTCCAGCGCCGCACGGCCGATGTAGTCCCCCTTCTGCGGGGAGAAGCTGACGGCGAACTTGGCCAGCGGCACGGCAAAAATGGGGATCTCGCTGCCGTCGGGGGCGGTGCCCATCTCATGGCCGTACAGCGGCATGGACGCCTCCATGCGCAGGGTGTCCCGCGCGCCCAGACCGGCGGGGCGCGCCCCCATCTCCACCAGACGGTTCCACAGCCACGCCGCGTCGCCGCTGCGGACGTACACCTCATAGCCCAGCGGCTCGCCGGTGTAGCCGGTCTTGGCCACACGGGCCTCATGCCCCTCCAGCGACACAATGCCCAGCGCGTTCTTCATAGGCTCCGTCATCTGCGCGCCGCCGTTGAGGGCGGTGAGCATCTCCTTGCTCTTGGGGCCCTGCACGGCGATGGCCGCCCATTCCCCGGTGATGTCGGTGATGGTGCAGTCGAAGCCCGCCAGCGCCTTTCGCAGATGGGACAGGTCCTTCTCCGTGTTGGCAGCGTTCACCACCAGCAGATAGTTGTCCTCCTCAAACATGTACAGGTACGCGTCGTCCACGGCGCCGCCGTTCTCATTGGGGATGATGCAGTACTGCGCCAGCCCCACGTCCAGCGCCGCCACGTTGCTGGTCAGCACATGCTGCAAAAACGCCCTGCGCTCCGGGCCCTGGATCAGCAGGCGGCCCATGTGGGACACATCGAACAGGCTGCACACCTGCCGGGTGTACAGGTGCTCGGCGATGATGCCGCCGGGGTACTGGATGGGCATTTCCCAGCCGCCGAAGTCCACCATTTCGGCGCCGGCGGCCACATGGATGTCATACAGCTGTGTACGCTTCAGTTCGCTCATACGTCTTTCCTCCTTGAAGACATTCCTCATTTTTGGGCAGCAAAAAAGGACACAAAGCCGCTCTTTGCGGTTTTGTGCCCCCGTTTCGTTACCTGAGAGATTCCCTCCGCGCGGGAGGTTGCACCTTCGGTGGCCGGTCGTTGCCGTCCGGTCTTTTCGGAGTATCGTCCGGAACCGGCCCTTTTGCCTGAGAGCTTCTGCATTCCCCTTCGGCGCCGCCTGCGCGGTCTCTCCCGATCCCATCGTCCGATCGTTATGCGCTTGTCACGTTGGCAGTATATGCCTGTGTCTTGAGTTTATCACCCTCCGGCATCGTTTGTCAAGAAACATTTTCCTCTGTAGAAACGTTCTCACCGCCGAAAATTTTACACATTCACGCTGGCAATCTCCCGCCCGCGATGGTACAATACCCGTAAACCGATACAGAAAAGGAATGGCGGCATATGGATACCAACACCTCTCTTGACTTCAACGCGAAAAAGGGCTTCATCTGCGATATGGACGGCGTCATCTACCACGGGAACCGCATCCTCCCCGGCGTGGCGGAGTTCATCCAGTGGCTCCACGACGAGGATAAGGAGTACCTCTTCCTCACCAACAACAGCGGCTACACCCCCCGCGAGCTGAACCAGAAGCTGGCCCGCATGGGGCTGGACGTGCCGGAGGAGCATTTCTATACCAGCGCCCTGGCCACCGCCGCCTTCCTGCGGGAGCAGGCCCCGGGCTGCTCCGTGTTCGCCATCGGCGAAGCGGGGCTGCTCAACGCCCTCTACGATGCCGGCATCACCATGAACGACGTGAACCCCGACTATGTGGTGGTGGGCGAGGGCCGCAGCTACTCGCTGGACACCCTCACCAAGGCCACGAATCTGGTGCTGCAGGGCGCAAAGCTCATCGGCGCCAACTCCGATGTCTCCGGCCCCATCGAAAACGGCATCGCCCCGGCCTGCCGCGCCCTCATCGCCCCCATCGAGATGGCCACCGGCAAGCAGGCCTACTTCTGCGGCAAGCCCAACCCCCTGATGATGCGCACCGGCCTGCGCCTGCTGGGCTGCCATTCGGAGGACGCCGTGATCGTGGGCGACCGCATGGACACCGACGTCATCTCCGGCATGGAGAGCGGCATGTCCACGGTGCTGGTGCTCTCCGGCGTCTCCACCCGCGACACGCTGAAGACCTACGCCTACCGCCCCAGCATCGTGCTGGACGGCGTAGGCAACATCCCCGCCCTGGCCCGGGGCGAAAAGCGCTGACCCCAACAGATGAAAAAGGCCCGCCTTCCTCCCGGAAGGCGGGGCCTTTTTTCGTTTATTTCTTCTTCCGCCGCAGCCATGCGCAGCCGGTCAGGCTCAGCAGCGCCGTCATGCCGTACAGTGCGATGCCCGCGTCCCCGGTGCCGGGCGCCTTCACAGGCTCCCCGCGGTCCGGCCGTCCCATGGCCGGGATGACCGTGTCCGCCCTGGTGATCTCCTTGGCCGCCTTGGCGTCAGCAAAGTACTTGCCGCAGTCCCTGCACTGCCAGTATTCGATGTTGCCCTCGGCGTAGAAGCCCGCCCCCTTGGCCGCCGTGTGCTGCAGCTCGTGGTTGCCGGCGTCCTTATCGCCGTAGGCATGCCCGCACACGCGGCACACCGCCGCGCTGACGCAGGTAGCCGTGCCGCCGGTATGGCCCGCGGCCTTGATGACCGTGCCGCTCTGCAGCTTCGCGCCGCAGCCCTTGCAGCAGGTATCGCCGGTGTAGCCGTCCTCGGTGCAGGACGCCTTCCTGGCGTTCTTCACCTCCGTGCCGCCCACATGGTTCCCGGCATCCTTATCGCCGTAGGCATGCCCGCACAGGGTGCATACCGCCTTTTCGGTACAGGTGGCCGTTCCGCCCTCGTGCGCAGCGGACAGCTTCTGCCACACCAGCACCGGCAGCCGCATGCCGCCGTCGGACAGCCGCTTGCTGACACATTCGGTATCCCACGGGTGCTCGCCGCGTCCCGCGACCAGCGCCGTCAGCACCGTGCCGTCGGCAAACGCCCCGGCGGTCTGACCCGCCGCACCCAGGAAGAAGCACTCGTTCACCGCCGCGTTGTTGGCGATCTCCGCGCCGCCCGTGACCGTGCCCACGTTGTAGGAATAGGACACCGTGCCGCCATTGCCCGCGATGCCGCCTGCGTTCTGGCCGCTGGCCGTGACCGCGCCCACGTTGTAGCAGTCGGACACCGTGCCCGTCGAGCCGCCGGTGATGCCGCCCACGCTGTCGATGCCCGTGACCGTACCGGCGTTGCAGCAGGCCGTCACGCTGCCCGCGTTATAGCCCACGATGCCGCCGGCATATCGGATGACGGATTCCGGATCGCTGACATAGGGATAGGTGCTTTGGCCGCTGACAACGATGCACTCATTCCGGCAGTTCAGGATCTTCGTCGTGTCATCGGCGTACCCCGCGATGCCGCCCACATAGAACCGTCCGTCCACATAGCCCGTCACCGTCAGGTTTTTCACCGTGGCCCCGCTCAGCTTACCGAACAGGCCGGCATGATTTGACTCACTATAGCTTTCGCCATTATAATAGCTTCTCTTCGAAACACACAGCCCCCGGATGGTGTAGCCGCCGCCGTCAAAGGTGCCGGTGTAGGGCTGCGTCTCGCTGCCGATGGGATTCATCCTACTGACCGTCTCCCCGGCAGCCGGTGTGTAACGGCCATCCGCGTCAAACGTACCGCTGTTGATGACGATGTCGCTGGTCAGCACGGCGCACAGGTCAGTCCTGCCGAACCGGTTCACCTGCACCCTGAACAGTGCCAGCTCCTCCTCGCTGCCGATCCGGCAGGGATCCTGCTCCGTGCCGCTGCCCGCCGTGTAGCGGGCCACCGCCGTCCTGTTATCGTTGATTGGGAGACCCTCATCGATCATCTCGCCGTCGTGCTTACCGCCCTCATAGAACCAGCTCAGGAAGGTACGCCCCTCCTTCTCCGGGCCCTGCGGCATCACGGGGAAAAAGTCCTTGCCCAGCACCTGCCAGGCGTACGCCTCTCCGTCCGCCTGATACGTCAGAACATACTGCTTTTGCCAGTTATAGCGCCGTGTCTTTTCCCAGCCGCTGTACGCCTCACCGATGATCGTTCCGTAGATGACCCGTATCGTCTGGTCAAAGCTGCCGCCGCTGACGAGCCTGTCCGTCAGGCCGGCTACTACCTGCCCATGATCTTCGGCGCTATCGGCACCTGGGCCGCCTCCAAGGCCGGCCTGCTGGAGCTGGACTACGAGGAGCGCAAGGCTCATCGTTCCGCCCACGCCGCCGCGTAACGAAGCATATCCCCAAACTTTTTCCCCCTCTTTTCCCCCATTCTTTATCCAAGCCTTTTCTCTTTCAAACTTTTCTTTCCCAAAAAAGGATGACACGCTTTCGCGTGTCATCCTTTTTTATTTATATATGTGCGCCCGGCTCCGCGTATCAGAGCATCGGCTCATTGGCGCAGTCCACCCGCACCCCTGCGGCGCGCAGCTCGTCGATCTGGCGGGAGTTGGCCTCCGTGCGGACCGTGATGAGGGCGTAGACATCCTGGAAGCTGCACAGCTTGGACAGGCCGCGCACCTTGAATTTATTGGAGTCGATGAGAAAAATGCTCTGGCTGGCGCGGGACATCATCTTCCGTTTGATGGCCATCTGAAAGAAGGATGAGACAGATGGTCCCTCGTTGCCGAAGACGCCGTTGGCTCCCATGAAGGCCTTGTCGGCGATGATGGAATCGAAATAGGACTCCGCCTCGTGGCCGATCATGGAGAGGGAATCCTCGTCAATGGAGCCGCCGCAGATAATATTATAGGTGCCCGGGCAGAAGGACGCCACCGGAATACAGTTGGAGATCACGGAGATGTGGCGCTCGTCCTTGCTCCGCGCCAGCAGCTCCGCCAGCGCGCAGGTGGATGTGCCGGAGTCAAGAATAATCGAGGAATCCTCCGGCGACAGGTACTCCAGCGCGCGCTGGGCGATGAGCTTCTTCTCCTCCCAGTTCAGCGCCAGCCGGATATTGAAGGAGGATCGGTCCTTCTTGGCCTGATTGTTCAGGCAGGTATAGCCGTGTTTGCGGATCACGATCCCCTTTGCGGCCAGCAGCGTCAGCTCACGCCGGATCGTGGCAGGTGTGACGGAAAAATGCTCCGCCAGGTCGTTGACCGAAAGCTGTTCCTTTTCGTTCAGAATACTGACGATCTCCTGCTGCCTTGTTGTCAGAATATCCACAGGCGCCTCCCTATAATTTGTTCGTTTCTTGCTTATTATAACGCATTTTGAAAATAATGCAACCAGAAGAATCGCATTTATGCGTTTCTTTTTATTGTGCAGCGATCAATTCCCTGTAAAATTTCTCCGAATATTAGCAAACGCACGGCACCTTCGGAGTTTGTAACAAACGGATCGCCAGAAACGGAAGTCATTTTTTTCGTTATTTGCGTGTCTTTTGTTTGCTTCGCAGAAAAAATAATGCATATTGACGTTTATCGCAAATCAAATATAACACATAGTGAACACAAAAGGTGAAACGGGGGTCGTTCAAATGAAAAAGAAAATTCTTGTCACTGCGCGCAGCTTCGGCAAGGAGCCGAAAAATTTCAAGTACTTTACAGACCGCGGATATGAGATCGCCGAGAATCCCTACTACGGCAAGATCCTCACCGAGGACGAGCTGTGTGAGGTCCTCCGGGACGTGGACGGCTGCCTGATCGGCCTGGAGGAAATGACGGAAAAGGTCTATCAGGCGGCGTCCCAGCTGGTGGTGGCGCAGAAAATGGGCATCGGCGTGGACAACATGGCTGTGGCCGCAGCGGCGGCGCACCATGTGGCCGTCACCAATGTTCCCGCCGCCACCACCCAGTCCGTGGCGGATCTGACGTTCGGCCTGCTGCTGAACATCTCCAAGAAGATCACATACACCAACCGGCGCGTGATGTCCGGCATGTGGCCCATGGACTTCAGCAACGACGTGTACGGCAAGACCATCGGCATCATCGGCTTCGGCCGGATCGGACAGGCGGTGGCGAAGCGGGCCAAGGGCTTTGACATGAAGGTGCTGGCCTTTGACTTCATCCCCAACCACGCGGCGGCGGAGGCGCTGGGCGTGGAGCTGGTGGACCGGCTGGAGGACCTGCTGCCGCGCTGCCAGTATGTGACGCTGCACGTCCCCAAGACGCCGGAGACGGTGGACCTGATGGACAGACGGCGCATCGCCATGATGCCGGACGGCGCCTATCTCATCAACGCCTCCCGCGGCGGCGTGGTCAACGAGGACGCGCTGTATGAGGCGCTGCAGAGCGGCAAGCTGGCCGGAGCGGCCTGCGATGTGCTGGCGGTGGAGCCGCCGGTGGAGCGGCCCCGCCTCTTCGACTGCGAGAACTTCGTGATCACCTCCCACTCCGGCGGCAACTCCATCGAGGCCGCCGAGACCATCGCCCGCACCGCCGCCGAGAACATCATGGCGGTCATCGAGGGGCGGCCCTGCGACTACATCGTCAACAAAGACCTGCTGGATCGTGCATAACGGCGGAAGTCCGTTAGCAAATATAAACGAAAGAAGGAACACGTTATGAAAAAAGTTGTGAGCTTACTTCTGGCCCTGCTCCTGGTCCTCTCCCTCGCTGCCTGCGGCGAGCAGAAGACCCCCGACAACAGTGACCCCGGCACCGAGAACACCCTGAACTATCCCACCTCCCCCATCACGCTGTACTGCCCCTGTCTCTTATACACATCTGACGCTGCCGACGATCGCATAAGTGTAGA
>URVR01000091.1 GCA_900551355.1 uncultured Eubacteriales bacterium
ATCTACACTTATGCGATCGTCGGCAGCGTCAGATGTGTATAAGAGACAGGTCACATCCAGCACGGCGTTGGCGGTCATGGCGCGGGCGTGGACGCCCGCATCGGTACGCCCCGCGCCGATGAGCTCCACCGGACGCCCCTGCAGCCGGGAGAGCACGGCCTCCAGCTTGCCCTGTATGGTGTCCTTCCCCGGCTGGCGCTCCCAGCCGAAGAAGCGGGTACCGTCATAGGCGATGGTGAGCTTGTAGTTCTGTTCCAAAAGAAATCACGCCCTTTCTGCCTCATTGTAGCAGAAAGGGCGTGATTTGCCAACGTATTTTCTTTACAGCCAGCCCATCATCTTGACAAAGCTGTACAGCAGCTTCAGGCCGTAGAAGATGATGACGGCGCCGCAGACCTTGTTGATGACGTTCAGCACCTTCTCGTTAAACTTGCTGCCCAGCAGAGATACCAGCGTGGACACCGTCAGAAACCAGATCACGGAGGCGGAGCCGAAGCCAAGGATGAAGGGAACATCGCCGCCGGCGGGCAGTGTGGCCCGGAAAGCGCCCAGCATCATGGTGCCGTCAATGATGGCCTGGGGGTTCAGCCACGTCACCACAAAGGCGGAGGTGATGAGCTTCCACACCGGTACGTTCACGTCTTTGCCGCCCTCCAGGCTGGCCTTGGAGCGCAGCAGACCCACGCCGATCCAGATGACGATCAGGCTGCCGATAGCCAGAATGACCTTCTGGAGCCAAGGCACCGCCCGCATCAGCGCGCCGGCGCCCAGAAAGCAGCTAAGTCCCAGCGAGATGTCCCAGAAGATGACGATCAGTGCCGTGAGATAGACGCGGCTGCGCTTCTGGGTGAGGGCGCTGTTGATGACAAACAGGTTCTGCAGCCCGATGGGCGCCACATAGGCAAGGCCCATGGTCAGGCCCTGAAGGTAGATGTTCATGGGGTGATCTTCTCCTCGTTGCTATTTACTTTGTTTTTCTTACCTGCTATTATGATAGCACCGGGAACGGGAAATGCAAGAACGCAGATTTATATGAGCAGGTCAGGAGGAGCTAACCATGTCCGAGTCCCACTACGATTGTCCCTGTATGGAAAAATGCCCGCTGCACCACGCCATGCAGCTCATCGGCGGCAAGTGGAAGGTGCAGATCCTGTGCGCCGTGTGCAACGCCGGCGCCATCCGCTACAACGCGCTGCGGGGCAAGCTGGACGGCGTCAGCAACACGGTGCTGGCCTCCGCCCTGCGGGAGCTGGAGCGGGACGGCCTCGTGACGCGGAAGGAGTATCTGGAGGTGCCGGTGCGGGTGGAGTACAGCCCCACCGACAGCTGCCGGGAGCTGCTGCCCATTCTGGAGCAGCTGTCCGGCTGGGCGGAAAAGCGGATGTGAACGGAAAATATCCCGCCGGCGCCGTGGGCGCAGGCGGGATATTTACATATGTAGGATATGCCCCTCAGACGGAGACGCGGCGGACGCCGTCGTTGGCCTTCATGAAGGCCAGCGCCTCCTCGTGGGTGATGGGCGGGTCCAGCTTGGCCGTGACCTCCATGCGGAGGACGCCGTCCTCCCGGGTCAGGTTGCTCTCGGTGATCTGGCCGCGGTGGGCCTTCACCAGGTCGTCAAAGCGGGCCAGCAGGTCGTCGCTGTCCGTCATCTCCACCACCAGCTCCTGGGTGGTCAGGGCGTCCGCCCCCACCGGAAAGCGGTGGAGCACGATCTGGATCGCCACCAGCACGGCGGCCTCGATGAACCCGACCCAGTACAGGCCCGCGCCGATGGCCATGCCCACGGCGGCGGTTCCCCACATACCGGCGGCGGTGGTCAGACCCCGGATGGAGTTGCCGTTCTTGAAGATAACGCCGGCGCCCAGAAAGGAAATGCCGCTGACCACCTGGGCCGCGATGCGGGCGGGGTCGGCACCCCGCAGGCCGTCAACGCCCACCAGGTCCACAAAGGCATACTTGGACAGGATCATGAACAGCGCGGAGGTGCAGGCGATGATGCAGTGGGTCCGGACGCCGGCCTCCTTCTGGCGCTTGCTGCGCTCCAGTCCCACCAGCGCGCCCAGCACGGCCGCCAGCACGATGCGGATGAAAAATTCCAGATTGTCAAAAACGGTCAGCGCCGTCTCCGGCAGATAAGCAGTCAAGCCCGACAGCATGGCAGGGGCCTCCTTTCGCGGTATACATTTTGAGATAGTATCATCTATTATACGCGGCGTGTCAAGCTTTCAGCAGGGGGGATTCTGTCAAATTGCCTAAAATCCTGCGCACTTTTGCAGGTGTTTCCCGTTTTTATTGACATCTTTTCGTAAAACGACTATAATGCATTTTATTCAAAGGCTACCTTTGAAAATCGTGAACGGAGGAAAATCGAATGAAGAAGTTTTTTGCACTTCTGCTGGCGCTGGTCATGGCTCTGAGCCTGGTCGCCTGCGGCGACAAGACGCCCGCCAACGATCAGCAGGGCGGCAGCGATGGTGACACCGCTACCTATCCCGAGTATTTCAACGGCATGGAGGATCTGATCGCCGCGGCGCAGGCCGAGGGCGAACTGGTCGTCTACGGTTCCTGCGAGGAGGAGTATCTGGCCGCCGCGTGCCAGCACTTCCAGGATCTGTTCGGCATCAAGACCTCTTTCCAGCGCCTGTCCACCGGTGAGGTGCAGGGCAAGGTGGAGGAGGAGAACGGCAATCCTTCCGCCGACGTGTGGTTCGGCGGCACCACCGATCCGTACAATGTCTGCGCTGCCGAGGGTCTGCTGGAGGCTTATGACGCCGCCAACGCCTCCCACCTGGTGGGCGACATGTACCGCGACAAGGATGGCTACTGGTACGGCATCTACAAGGGCATCCTGGGCTTCATGGTCAACACCGACGAGCTGACCCGCATGGGCATCGAGGCTCCTCAGGACTGGGCTGACCTGCTGAAGGACGAGTACAAGGATCTGATCTGGCTGTCCAACTACAACACCGCCGGCACCGCCAAGCTGGTCATCAACACCATGATCCAGAAGTACGGCCACGACGAGGGCATCCAGTATCTGGTGGATCTGGACAAGAACATCGAGGTCTACACCAAGTCCGGCTCCGGCCCCAGCAAGAACGTGGGCACCGGTGAGTGCGTCATCGGCATCGGCTTCCTGCATGATGGCATCACCCAGATCGTGGACAACGGCTACACCAACATCGAGCTGATCATCCCCTCCAGCGGCACCTCCTTCGAGGTGGGCGCCACCGCCATCTTCAAGGGCGCTGCCCACTCCAACGCCGCCAAGCTATGGATCGAGTACGCGCTGTCTCCTGAGTGCGTGAATCTGGCTGCCCAGTACGGCTCCTACCAGTTCCTGGTCATCGACAACGCCACCCAGCCCTCTCAGGCCGCCGAGTTCGGTCTGGATCCCAACAACGTCATGGACTATGACTTCGAGGACGCCAAGAACAACATCAAGACCTACGTCGAGGAAGTGATGGCCGCTCTGGCTGACAGCGGTGCTGACACCGGTGCGGATCGTTTCCAGACGGAGTGATCTGAACGCAGCATATCCTGACCCTCAGCACTTTCACGGGGCGGCGGCGCTTGCCGCCGCCCCGCTTGTTTTGTATCCATTACACCTACCATTCCTTTCGGGATGAGAAAGGAGCGTTCTATGGCAAGGACCCAAGGCGCGGCGCTGGACCGGAAAAAGCTGATGGCAGACCCCATCATGGTCACCACCATCGTCGTGCTCATTGCATTTCTGACTTTGTTTATCCTCTATCCCCTGGCCATCCTGCTGGTGGATAGTTTTGTGGGAGACGGCACCTTCGGCTTCGGGACCTTTCAGCGTATCTTCGCCATGCCGCGCTTTACCACCGCCATCACCAACACCCTGAAGGTGGGCTTCCTGGTGGGCATCCTGTCCGCCCTCATCGGCCTGCTGTTCGCCTATGTGGAGGTCTATGTCCGCATGGGACGGTTCGTAGGCGGCCTGTTTAAGGTGGTGTCCACGCTGCCGGTGGTCTCGCCCCCCTTTGTGCTGAGCCTTTCCATGATCATGCTGTTCGGCAAGGCAGGCATCATCACCCGGTTTCTGCTGGGCATCTATGACAACAGCGTATATGGCTTCTGGGGCATTGTGGTGGTGCAGACCCTGACGTTCTTCCCCGTGTGCTACATGATGCTCAAGGGCCTGCTGAAAAACATCGACCCGTCGCTGGAGGAGGCGGCCCGGGACATGGGCGCCTCCCGCTGGAAGGTGTTCACCAGCGTGACGCTGCCGCTGATGCTGCCGGGTCTGGGCAACGCTTTCCTGGTGACGTTCATCGAGTCCATCGCCGACTTCGCCAACCCCATGATCATCGGCGGCTCCTACGACACGCTGGCCACCACCATCTATCTGCAGATCACCGGCTCCTACGACAAGCCGGGCGCCGCCGCCATGGCCGTGGTACTGCTGTGCATCACGCTGCTGATGTTCGCGGTGCAGAAGTACTATCTGGAGGCCAAGACCGCCGCCACCCTGACCGGCAAGGCCTCCCGCGCCCGGATGCTCATTGAGGACAAGAGCGTGAAGGTGCCGCTGACCATCCTGTGTGCGCTGGCCGCCGGATTCGTCATCCTGATGTATCTGTGTGTGCCCATCGGCGCGTGCTTCCCCACCTGGGGCTTCAAGTTCTTCCCGCTGACGGGCAAGTGGTTCGGTCTGGTGTTCACCCGCTATCACGGCCTGCAGGCGTTCCGGGACTCCTTTGTGCTGAGCCTTATCTCCGCGCCCATCACCGCGCTGCTGAGCATGATCATCTCCTATCTGGTGGTGAAGCGGAAATTCAAGGCCAAGGGCTTTATCGAGGCGGTTTCCATGCTGGCCATGGCCGTGCCCGGCACGGTGCTGGGCGTGGGATACATCCGCGGCTTCGCCAGCGGCGTGTTCAACACCGGCTTTCTGCAGGGGCTGTACGGCACGGGGCTGATCCTCATCATCGTGTTTGTGGTGCGCTCGCTGCCCACCGGCACCCGCAGCGGTATCTCCGCCCTGCGGCAGATCGACAAGTCCATCGAGGAATCCGCCTACGACATGGGCGCCGACAGTCTCAAGGTGTTCATGACCGTGACGCTGCCGCTGATCAAGGACTCCTTCCTCAGCGGTCTGGTCACCGCCTTCGTGCGCAGCATCACCGCTATCTCCGCCATCATCCTGCTGGTGACGCCGCAGTTCCTGCTGATCACCGTGCAGATCAACGAGTTCGCCGAAAAGGGCTCGTACAGCCTGGCCTGCGCCTTCGCCACCATCCTGATCGTCATCACCTACGGCGCGGTGCTGCTGATGAACCTGTTCATCAAGCATTTCGGCACCAGTAAAAACATGAAGGAGGACCAATAAGCCATGGAAAAAGTGAAAAAGGGCGTCCGCCTGGACCATATCTCCAAAATCTATCAGGATCCCAAGACCGGCAAGGACTTTTACGCGGTGAAGGATACCTCCCTGACCATCGAGCCGGGCAGCTTCGTGACGCTGCTGGGCCCCTCCGGCTGCGGCAAGACCACCACCCTGCGCATGATCGCCGGCTTTGAAAGCCCCGACGAGGGCGAGATCTATCTGGGCGACGAGGCCATCAACGCACTGACCCCCAATAAGCGGGACACCGCCATGGTGTTCCAGAGCTACGCCCTGCTGCCCCACTACAATGTGTTCGACAACGTGGCCTATGGCCTGAAGCTGCGGAAGATCCCCAAGGACGAGATCCACGAGCGGGTCATGAAGATCCTGGAGCTGGTGGAGCTGACCGGCATGGAGGGGCGCATGACCAACCAGCTGTCCGGCGGTCAGCAGCAGCGCGTGGCGCTGGCCCGGGCGCTGGTCATCGAGCCGTCCGTGCTGCTGTTCGACGAGCCGCTGAGCAATCTGGACGCCAAGCTCCGCGTGTCCATGCGCACGGAGATCCGCCGCATCCAGCAGGAGGTGGGCATTACCGCCATCTACGTTACCCACGACCAGTCCGAGGCCATGGCGCTGTCGGACAACATCATCATCATGAACCACGGCGTGGTGGAGCAGATGGGTACGCCCCAGGAGATCTACTACCATCCCAGAAACGAGTTTGTGGCGGACTTCATCGGCGAGGCCAACTTCCTCAAGGGCACCATGGTGCGCGCCGACGGCGACCACGCCATTCTGGACGTGGAGGGCTATCAGACGCGGGTGGCCGGACGCGACGATCTGGAGCCGGGCAAGGAGTACACCGTGGTGCTGCGTCCGGAGTCCGGCACGCTGGCCGACGAGGGCGGCCTGCCCTGCAAGGTGGTGCTGAGCTGCTTCATGGGCAGCTATCAGAACTATCACGTCATGGTGGGCAATACGCTGGTGAAGCTGGCGGAGCACGATCCCAAGAACAAGCGCATCTATCAGGTGGGCGACATGTGCCACCTGGTGTTCCAGCCGGACGGCGTACACGTCCTGTAAAAGCATATCTGCCGCCGCCGGGAGACCGGCGGCGGCACTGTTTTGCGTTCAGCGCGGAAAAAGGGTGACAAGCGGGGCGTTTGATGCTATAATAGAAATATTGACTACGATGATACGAGGTGTCCCCCAATGAATCGCACATATCCGCAACTGGAGATCGATCTGTCCATCCTGCGCGGCAACGCACAGGAGGTCATCCGCCGCTGCCGGGAGCAGCATATCCGCGTGTGCGGCGTGGTGAAGGGCGTGGACGGCCTGCCGGAGGTGGCCCGTGCCCTGCGCCAATGCGGTGCGGAGGAGCTGGGCACCAGCCGTCTGGAGCAGGTGGAGCGGTGCCGCGCCGCCGGGATCGGCGGCCCGTGGCTGCTGATCCGCATTCCGGGGCTTTCGGAGCTGCCGGACGTGGTGCGGCTGTGCGAGACATCCCTGCAGAGTGAGCGGGTCACGCTGGACGCGCTGGAGGAGGAATGTGTCCTGCAGGGCCTGTCTCTTATACACATCTGACGCTGCCGACGATCGCATAAGTGTAG
>URVR01000092.1 GCA_900551355.1 uncultured Eubacteriales bacterium
TCGGCAGCGTCAGATGTGTATAAGAGACAGGCGCTGCCCCTGGCCCGGAGGGTGCGCAGGACGGTGAGGCCGTCCACCTTGGGCATCATGATGTCCAGCACCACGGCGTCATAGTCCGCGCCGTCCAGATAGAGCAGGGCCTCCGCGCCGTCCGGTACGGCGTCCACCGACCAGCCGGCGGCGGTGAGGGCCTTCGTCAGGGAGCGGTTGAGCTGGGGCTGATCCTCGGCGATCAGGATACGCATGGGGGATACCTCCGTCATGTCAGGATGAGAACGCACCCGTCCGCCCTGCGGCGGACGGGTGCGTGGGGGGCGTACCGTCGTTATAGTTGTGGTACAAGTATAGCAGATGGAGGAAATTCTGGCAAGTGTCAGGCGGTGAGCAGAGGCAGATCGTCGGCGGACACGCCCTCGTACTTACGGGTGAGGTAATCCTCGATATAGGCGGCCTCGGCCACGGTGCGCAGGTTGTCGTAGCACTCCAGCTGCTGCTCGTAGGCGGCGGTGACGGCCAGCGTCTCGCCGGTGTGGATCAGGCGCAGCACCACGCCGTTGTCCAGGGTGCGGGTGCTCTCCAGCGCGTAGTTGGCGGGAGCGGCCTTCTTGATGAGACGGATGTTTTTCATATCAGTTACCTCCTGTTGAAGTGTTGTTGTGTTGTTCGGTATGGCTGTATCATACGGGCCGAATATTAGAAGAACATTAGAGAATTGAAAATAATTTTTGAACGGAGGCGGTTTTTTCCAGCGGATGTCTTTTCAAAGCGGGCAGAGGGTGGTAGAATAGTACACAACAGAAAGACATGAAAGGAGCATTTCCTATGAAAAAGAGTATTCTGCGGGAGTATGCCCGCCTCATCGCCCGCACCGGCGTCAACGTGCAGCCGGGGCAGGAGGTGTTCATCGCCGCCGAGCTGGATCAGCCGGAGTTCGTGAAGCTGCTGGTGGAGGAGTGCTATAAGTGCAAGGCCAAGAAGGTGGTGGTGGACTGGAGCTACCAGCCCCTGCAGAAGCTGCACTACCGCTACCGCACGCTGACCACACTGTCCAAGCTGGACAACTACGAGGAGGCCCGGTGGCAGCACTATGTGGACACCATTCCCTGCCGCATCTATCTGCTCAGCGAGGATCCCGACGGCCTTAACGGCATCAATCAGGAGAAAATGGCCAAGAGCCGCCAGCGGCTGTTCCCGGTGATCAAGCAGTACCGCGATCAGATCGAGAACAAGTACCAGTGGTGCATCGCCGCCGTGCCCGGCGAGGCCTGGGCCAAGAAGCTGTTCCCTGGGCTGCGGAGGTCTCAGGCGGTGGAGAAGCTGTGGGAGGCCATCCTGTCCACCAGCCGGGCGCTGGAGGGCGACCCTGTGGCCAACTGGGAGGCTCACAACAAGGACATGCAGGCGCGCTGCGCCTATCTCAACAGTCTGCACATCCGGGAGCTGCGGTACAAGAGCGCCAACGGCACCGATTTCCAGGTGGGCATGATCCCCGAGGCGCAGTTCTGCGGCGGCAGTGAAAAGAGCCTGCAGGGCATCGTGTTCAACCCCAACATCCCTACGGAGGAGTGCTTCATCTCCCCCATGCGGGGCAAGGCCGAGGGCATCGTCTACGCCACCAAGCCCCTGAGCTATCAGGGCCAGCTCATCGACGGCTTCTGGATCCGGTTCCACGAGGGCAAGGCGGTGGAGTGGCACGCCCAGCGGAACAACGAGCTGCTGACCAAGCTCATCACCATGGACGACGGCAGCGCCTATCTGGGCGAGTGCGCGCTGGTGCCCTACGATTCCCCCATCTGCCAGTCCGGGCTGCTGTTCTACAACACGCTGTTCGATGAGAACGCGGCCTGCCATCTGGCGCTGGGCATGGGCTTTGCCGACACCATCCGGGACTTCGAGCACAAGACGCTGGAGGAGTGCCGGGCGCTGGGCGTCAACGACTCCATGATCCACGAGGACTTCATGATCGGCTCCGCCGACATGAACATCGACGCCGTGTGCGAGGACGGGCGGACCGTGGCCATCTTCCGCGACGGCAGCTGGGCGTTCTGAGAAAACCGAAAAAAATAGCGGCCGTCTGCGGACGGCCGCTGTTTTTTGCACCTCCGGGGCACCGGCGGCATAGGATGAAGGGAGATGATGCAGAGAAAGGATGATATAGATGGAGAACAACAGCATGCAGAAGGGGCCGGAGCAGTGGTTCATGGACGCACATCCGGAGCGGGGCACCCTGCGGGTGCAGGTGTCCACGGGACGGGGGCTGTTTCCGGTGGAGGGCGCGCGGGTGGAGATCTACCGGAGCTTCGGCCCGGAGCGGACGGTGTTCTATGAGGGCGTCACCGATGCGTCCGGCATCGTGGAGGACATCCGGCTGCCGGCGCTGCCCGCCGGGTGGTCCCAGTCGGCGGAGACGGCGGGCATCAGCGGCACCGCCTATCAGGTGGCGGTGCGGCACCCGCAGTACGGCACGGTGGAGGGCCGCCCGGTGACGGTGTTCCCCCGGATCGAGACGATCCTGGCGGTGTCGCTGGAGTCAGCCTGACGGAAGGAGGGAGGAGCCATGCCGTTTCCCGTTGTACCGGAGTACATCACCGTACATCTCGGCCCGCCCAACGAGGCGGCGGAGAATGTGACGGTGCCCTTTACGTCCTACATCAAGAACGTGGCCAGCAGCGAGGTGTATCCCACATGGCCGGAAAACGCCCTGCGGGCCAACATACTGGCCCAGATCTCCGTGGCGCTGAACCGGGTCTATACGGAGTATTACCGCAGCAGGGGGTACGACTTCGACATCACCAGCTCCACCCGCTACGATCAGGCCTTCGTGCCGGGGCGCAGCACCTTTGAGAACATCGACCGGCTGGTGGACGACATCTTCAACAACTACATCGTGCGGCAGGGGAATGTGGAGCCGCTGTACGCCCAGTTCTGCGACGGCGTGCGCACCCAGTGCGCGGGGCTGTCCCAGTGGGGCAGCGTGGAGCTGGCGGAGCAGGGGATGACGCCCTACGAGATATTGCAGTACTACTTCGGCGACAACATCAACATCGTGTTCAACGCGCCGGTGGGGGACGGTACGCCGTCCTATCCGGGGCGGCCCCTGTCCCGGGGCTCCGTGGGGGAGGACGTGCGCACCATCCAGCAGCAGCTCAACCGCATCCGGCGGAACTATCCGGCCATCCCCCGCATCAGCGAGGTGTCCAACGTGTTCGACGCGGAGACGGAGGCCGCCGTCCGGGCGTTCCAGAGCATCTTCAATCTGGAGTCGGACGGCATTGTGGGCAAAGCCACATGGTACAAGATCAAGATGATCTACAACGGTGTCAAGAGCCTGTCGGAGATCACCAGCGAGGGGCTGACCATCTCCGAGGCGCAGCGGGTGTATCCGGAGGTGCTGCGGCTGGGGGACACGGGGCTGAACGTGGAGACGGTGCGGTTCTATCTGGCGTTTCTGGGGTACTTCCTGTCCCAGCTGCCGCCCATCCCCATCACGGACACCTTTGACGAGGCCATGCTGGACGCGGTGTACGCCTTCCAGAGTGCCTACGGCCTGACGGTGGACGGCGTGGTGGGACGCAGCACATGGAACGCCTTGCAGAATGTGTATGAGCAGACGCTGTACACCCTGCCCGCCGACTATCAGGAGTTTGCCCGGGAGGTGTATCCGGGGCGGTTCCTGGTGCTGGGGGACACGGGGCCGGAGGTGACGCTGCTGCAGACCCGGCTGAACCAGATGGCCGCGCAGAACAGCGCCATCCCCACCGTCGCGGTGGACGGCGTGTACGGGCAGGAGACGGCACGGGCTGTCCGGGCCGTACAGCGCTCCCTGGGGTACAGCGCCACCGGCGTGGTGGGGCCGGTGCTGTGGTCCTACATCATCACCCAGGGGCAGGGCTACGGCGTGTTCTGAGCAGAAAAAAAGGTACGGCATCCCGGAGGATGCCGTACCTTTTTGCGGTTACAGGAAAAACTTCCGGTGCAGGCTGCGGCGCAGGGGCTTGCAGATGGCGATGACCAGCAGCATGGCGCCCAGCACCGTACACACCGCCAGCGGGTAGAACGACCACAGGAACGTGTCGTGAAGGCGGAACGTCACGTTCAGCAGCCACTCCACCAGCACGGCGAAGCCGCCGCTGAGCAGCAGCGCGCCGGCGCAGACATACAGCGTGCCGGAGGGGACATACCGCAGCAGAGCCACCATGGCCGTCACCAGCACCATGGCCGCGCCCGTCACCGGCAGGGCAAAGGTCAGGAACCAGCGGCCGTGGACAGCGAAGTTGATATAAAAGAGGTACAGGCCCAGCATGATGAAGCCCACCGGCACGAAGATCACCGGGTTGGGACGCTTGAACCACAGGGGCAGCACCGCCGTGACGTACAGCAGCAGCAGGCCGCCCACCACATAGCCGGACCAGACGATGCCGCCGTCCAGACGCCAGTCGCACAGCACGGAGACCACCGCCGGCAGCAGGAACAGCACCGTCAGCACAAAGAGGACGCCGGCGCGGCTCACCTCCTCCGCCCGGGGATGGTGGTCGGGGGGATAGGGCGTCTCGCCCTGTCCGCCGGGCAGATCGGGGTGGAACACACGGGTGCCGCACAGGGGGCAGACCTTTTCGCTGTCGGCCAGCTCCACGCCGCATTTGATACAGTACATATTACGCTCCTTTCCCGCGTCAGCGCTGGTTGCTCTCCACCTTGACGTGGAGGCCCAGCTGCCGCAGCACGCGGTAGAAATGCATCTCCAGCTCCGGCTCCCGGATGCTGCGGATGCAGTTGATATACACCGTGCCGTTCCAGGTCACCACGCCGCAGTCGTGGGGCGCGGCGGCCTGTACGCCGATGATGAAGTCCATGCGGCGGACGTAGGGGGCCATGACGTCCGGCAGCTGCACATTGCCCAGATTGGACAGGCACAGGCAGGACTTGCACTCGCCCACGGCGTCGAACACCGCCTTCATGGCGATGTTCTTGATGAACAGCGGCATGACCCGCAGCACCGGCGAGCGCTCGCTGGCCACGTTGGCGGCGAACTTGGCCCGCATGGTGCGGCGGTTGTTCTCCAGCCCCATCCGGTGGTGCACCTCGTCACACAGCTCCTGGAAGGTGCAGTCCCCCATGCGGGGGTCCAGCTCCGGGGTGATGTAGGAGGCGAAGTTCCGCAGGGTCCGGCTGGGGAACAGGTTCCGCAGGTTCACCGGCAGCAGCACCTTTACCGGCTTGCGGCGCCGGGGGTCGCGTACCTTTTCCGCCTGCAGGTCCAGAATGGCCTGCATCATGGCGGCACACAGCAGCTCCGTCACGGAGATGCCGCGGCTCTTGGCGCAGGCGCGCACCTGGTCGGCGGAGAGCATCATGGTGATGAGGTTGTTGTAGCCGTCACGCTCCGGCGTGCCGCTGAGGTGGTAGGCCGTGGCCTCTTTGCGGCTGGCCTTCACGTCCCCGGCGTAGCGGAGGAAGCTGTCCTCCAACTCCTCGGGGGCCGGCTCCTCCAGACGGCCCAGCACGCCGCGCTCCGCGGGGACGGCGATGCCGTACTTCTGGGTGAGGTACTCCGCCAGCAGCGTCTTGAGGAAGATGAGGCCGCCGGTGCCGTCGGTCAGGGCGTGGAAGAACTCCACGGCGATGCGGTCGCGATACACCAGTACCCGGAAGGCGCAGCGGCGCACCTCGTGAAACGGCGCGTGGGCCAGCGGGCAGCTCTTCTCCTCCTGAATGGGGGGTGTCTGGGGGATCTCCTCCAGATAGTACCAGAACACGCCGCGGCGCAGCCGCACGGCGATGGAGGGGAAGCGGCGCACCGTCACGTCCAGCGCGCTGCGCAGCACGGCGGTGTCCACCGGCTCCGTCAGCGTGGCGGACAGGCGGAAGAAGTTGTTCCAGTTGCGGCGCTTGGCGGCGGGGTAGATCTTGGCGGCGTTGTCCAGCCGCATCCACCGCAGGCTCCGGGCGGGGGAGAGGTTGCGGGTCAGGAAGTGGTCGATGGACTGGAAGTCCTCGGCCATGTTCTCCTCCAGGCAGTACAGCACATAGGCGTGCCAGCGCTCCGGCGCGATGTGCAGCCGGCTGCGGCAGCCGCATTGCAGCAGCTTCTCGTGGAGCAGGCGGGCATCGTCCAGCATCACCTCGTCGCCGCCCACGAACAGCAGGGACGGCGGCAGGCCCGTCAGGTCGCCGAACAGCGGCGAGCACAGGGGGTCGGTGGGGTCATCGGTGTAGCACTTGGCGTAGAACTCCAGCAGCGCCTTGGTCATGGAGGGGTCGATGTCCTTGTGTGCCTCGTAGGACGCGCCGGAGCCGGTGAGATCCGTCCACGGCGAGATGCCGATGAGGCCGCAGGGCAGCTCCATGCCCAGCTCCTTCAGCTTCAGGCACAGGGCGTAGATCAATCCGCCGCCGGCGCTTTCGCCGCAGAATACGATCTGCCTGGGGCCGTAGCCCTTCTTCAGCAGGTAGCGGTAGGCCTCCAGCGCGTCGTCCAGCGCGGCGGGGAAGCGGTTCTCCGGCGCCAGACGGTAAGCGGCGCAGAACACCTTGACGCCGCACTCCGACGCCAGCGTGGCGGCGAAGCCCTTGGCGTACTCCAGACTGCCGCAGGTGTAGCCGCCGCCGTGGAGGTACAGGATGACGCCGCTGCGCCGCTGGTCTTTGGGCATGACCCACGCGCCCTGAAAGCGCTCGAAGGGGTGATCCTTCACCAGCACCTCCCGCTTGTGGAGGGCGGTCATCAGCTCGCCCAGCTTGTCCTGCCCCTTGCGGGTCACCTCCAGGGAGCAGTTGGCTACGAAGGGCTTGAAGAAATTCAGTTGTGAGCGGACTAATTTTGCCGACAGTTCCATAGGCCGCGTTCCTTTCATGCGATACTCTGAACCTATATTATACCAAATGCGTCAAGTCCTGTAAACCTGTCTCTTATACACATCTCCGAGCCCACGAGACGTAGAGGAATCTCG
>URVR01000093.1 GCA_900551355.1 uncultured Eubacteriales bacterium
GCCCGCATCGGTTCATTCCTTATTCACCTATGAGTCAGCGCCACGACACGCAGAAAGCAAAATGTGGATAGAAAAATAAGTTATCCACATTTTGGGGATAATTCTGGGGATAATCCACTAAGTTATCCACATACTGGGGATAACTTGGTGGATAGTCTGGGGATAACATTCCGCGCCCACAACAGGTGCTTGCGCAACGCAGTCAGGCGTGATATGCGTGTGAGCGTGCCCATAGACTCTTCCGACGCCAAAGCCACCAGTTCCGGCGATACTACACGCCGCGATGGCTTCGGCACCCCGCATGCCGGCGCAAACACAAACGTCAGCAACGGCCCGACCGACGCCCGCTCCACCAACCGCCGCGAGAAGGGCCACGGCGCCCTGGCCGAGCGGGCCCTGGATCCCGTGATCCCCTCGGTGGAGGAGTTCCCCTACGCCATCCGCGTGGTGTCCGAGGTGGTTTCCTCCAACGGCTCCACGTCTCAGGGCTCCATCTGCGGCTCTACGCTGGCGCTGATGGACGCCGGTGTGCCTATCAAGGCTCCTGTGGCCGGCATCTCCTGCGGTCTGATCCAGGACGACGACGGCAGCTTCACCACCTTCATCGACATCCAGGGCGTGGAGGACTTCCACGGCGAGATGGACTTCAAGGTGGCCGGCACCAAGAAGGGCATCACCGCCATCCAGATGGACCTGAAGAACGACGGTCTGACCATGGAGATCATCAAGAACGCGCTGGACATCACCTACGACGCACGCGTGCAGATCCTGGATCAGGTGATGCTGCCCTGCATCGCCGAGCCTCGCGCCGAGGTGAGCAAGTACGCGCCCAAGATGCTGACCATGCACATCGACCCCGACAAGATCCGCGACGTCATCGGCAAGGGCGGCTCCGTCATCCAGAAGATCGTGGCCGAGTCCGGCGCCAAGATCGACATCGACGACGACGGCACCATCCACATCGCCTCCCCCGACGCGGAGAGCTGCGCCATCGCCAAGAAGTGCATCGACGACATCGTGTTCGTGCCCGAGGTGGGGCAGCTGTACTATGGCCGTGTGGTGCGCCTGATGACCTTCGGCGCCTTCGTGGAGCTGGCCCCCGGCAAGGACGGTCTGGTGCATATCTCCAAGCTGGCCGACCACCGCATCGAGAAGGTGGAGGATGCCTGCAAGATCGGCGACATGATGTGGGTCAAGGTCACCGAGATCGACGAGAAGGGCCGCGTGAACCTGAGCCACAAGGATGCCATGAAGGAGATCGCCGCCAAGGAAGCCGCCGGCGAGCCCATCAAGTAAGCGCGTTTGATACGACCCATGCAAAAGGACCGCCTCCGGCGGTCCTTTTGTCTGTCCGGGGCATTTCCGGCCCTGCGGCGCGGGCAGTGTCGCGGGGCAAAGCGGGCAGGTGTAAAAAGTGCGTGAAAGTGTGGGAAACAGGGGGAAACCTTGTCCGTTGACGTGCAAACCCGGAAAATAGGTGTTTTTCGGCTTATTATGGTAAATTTCCCGGTTATGCGCACTTTTCCGGGAAATTTGTATTTACATAACATATGTGGAAAACTCGGTGGAAACTGTGCAAAACCTTTTGCGGCGGGCCTTTTTCCAGTTGCCTGTCCGTTATTTTTTGTGTAAATCTGTAAACCTTTTTGCGGCCCACACTTTTTTTGGCGAAGGGGCGCGCAGGTTGTCCGGCGAGGCTTGCATTGACGGGGAAAATACGGTAAAATATTAAAAAACAAATGGCTCGGTGTATGCCGGAGGAAAGATATGGCAAAGAAAAACGTATACGATAACGAGAGTATCTCCAGTCTGAAGGGCGCGGATCGGGTCCGGAAACGGCCCGGTGTTATTTTTGGCTCCGACGGGCTGGAGGGCTGCGAGCACGCGGTATTCGAGATCCTGTCCAACGCCATCGACGAGGCCCGGGGCGGCCACGGACGGCTCATCACCGTCACCCGGTTTCTGGACCAGTCGGTGCAGGTGGAGGACATGGGTCGGGGCTGCCCGGTGGACTGGAACGAGAAGGAGGGCCGCTACAACTGGGAGCTGGTGTTCTGCGAGCTGTACGCCGGCGGCAAGTACGACAACGAGAACAGCGAGAACTATGAGTTTTCTCTGGGTCTCAACGGCCTTGGCTCCTGCGCCACCCAGTACGCCTCCCGCTATATGGATGTCACGGTGTACCGCGAGGGGAAGGAGTATCGCCTCCACTTTGAGCGGGGCGAGATTGTGGGAAAGCTGGAGAGCACGGAGCTGACCACCAACAAGAAAAGGACCGGCACCACCATCCGCTGGCTGCCGGATCTGGAGGTGTTTACCGACATCGCCGTGCCGTTGGACTACTATCAGGACGTGATGAAGCGGCAGGCCGTGGTGAACGCCGGGGTCACGTTCCGTCTGCGGAACGAGGTGTCGCCCGGGAAGTTCGATACCCAGGAGTTCCTGTATGAGAACGGCATCGCCGACTACATCCGGGAGCTGGCGGGGGACGACGCCCTGACGGAGCCGGTGTTCTGGGAGGCGGAGCGCCGGGGCCGCGACCGGGAGGACAAGCCGGAGTACAAGGTGAAGCTCAGCGTGGCGCTGTGCTTTTCCAACCGGGCGGCGGTGTGCGAGTACTACCACAACTCCAGCTTTCTGGAGCACGGCGGCAGCCCGGAGAAGGCCACCCGCTCGGCCATGGTGTCCGCCATCGACAAGTACCTGCGCGACAACAACAAATACACCAAGGGCGAGTCCAGGATCACGTTCCCGGATGTGCAGGATTGCCTCATTCTGGTGAGCAACAGCTTCTCCACCCAGACCAGCTACGAGAACCAGACGAAAAAGGCCATCACCAACAAGTTCGTGCAGGAGGCCATGACGGAGTTCCTTCGCAGCCGGATGGAGATCTACTTCATCGAGAACAAGGAGGCGGCGGAGAAGATCGCGGCGCAGGTGCTTATCAACAAGCGCAGCCGGGAGACGGCGGAGCGCACCCGCATCAACCAGAAAAAGAAGCTGACGGAGAAGATCGACATCGCCAACCGCGTCCAGAAGTTTGTGGACTGCCGCACCAAGGACGTGGAGCGCCGGGAGATCTACATCGTGGAGGGCGACTCCGCACTGGGCGCCTGCAAACAGAGCCGGGACGCGGAGTTCCAGGGTCTGATGCCCGTGCGGGGCAAGATTTTGAACTGCCTGAAGGCTGACTATCCCCGCATCTTCAAAAGCGACGTCATCACCGACCTGATGAAGGTGCTGGGCTGCGGCGTGGAGGTCAGCGGCAAGGCGGTGAAGGATCTGAACCAGTTCGACCTTGCCAACCTGCGCTGGAGCAAGGTGGTCATCTGCACCGATGGCGATGTGGACGGCTTCCAGATCCGGACGCTGATCCTGACCATGCTGTACCGCCTGTGTCCCACCCTGATCCGGGAGGGCTACGTCTATATCGCGGAGACGCCGCTGTTCGAGATCACCTGTAAGGAAAAGGGCGGCGAAAAGACGTGGTTCGCCTACTCCGAGCGGGAGAAGGCGGACATCCTCAAGGAGCTGTCCGGGAAAAAGGTGAACATCCAGCGTTCCAAGGGACTGGGCGAGAACGACCCGGAGATGATGTGGCTCACCACCATGAATCCCGAGACACGGCGGCTCATCCGTGTGCTGCCGGAGGAGGCGGAGGAGACGGCGCGGGTCTTTGACCTGCTGCTGGGCGACAATCTGGCGGGGCGCAAGGACTATATCGCCGAGAATGGCTGCCGCTATCTGGATATGATCGACGTGAGCTGAGAAAGGAACCGCAATGGCAAAGAAGAAAACGGAAGAAAAGACCGTCCACCGGCCGGCCGATCCCAATGTGATGGGCCTGCGGGGCGCGGTGGTGGAGCAGCCCATCACCCGTACGCTGGACGAGAACTATATGCCCTACGCCATGTCGGTCATCGTCAGCCGCGCCATCCCGGAGATCGACGGCTTCAAGCCCTCACACCGCAAGCTGCTGTACACCATGTACAAGATGGGATTGCTCAGCGGCGGACGCACCAAGTCCGCCAACATCGTGGGCCAGACCATGCGCCTGAACCCCCACGGCGATCAGGCCATCTACGAGACCATGGTGCGTCTGGCCAAGGGCAACGAGTCTCTGCTGCACCCCTTTGTGGACAGCAAGGGCAACTTCGGCAAGGTGTACTCCCGGGATATGGCCTACGCCGCCAGCCGCTACACCGAGGCAAAGCTGGCGCCCATCTGCGCCGAGCTGTTCCGGGATCTGGACTGCGACGCCGTGGACTTTGCGGACAACTACGACAACACCATGAAGGAGCCGACGCTGCTGCCCACCACCTACCCCAATGTGCTGGTGTCCGCCAACCAGGGTATCGCCGTGGGCATGGCCAGCCAGATCTGCGGCTTCAATCTGGGCGAGGTGTGCGACACCGCCATCGCGTGTCTGAAAAACCCCGACCACGACATCGCCTCCACCCTGCTGGCGCCGGACTTCCCCACCGGCGGACAGATCATCTGCGACGGCGACGACCTGCGGAGCATCTACGCCACGGGACGGGGCGGCCTGAAGGTCCGGGCAAGGTGGCGGTACGACAGGAAGGAAAATGTCATCGAGGTCTATGAGATCCCCTATTCCACCACCATCGAGGCCATTCTGGACAAGGTGGCGGAGCTGGTGAAGGCCGGCAAGATCAAGGAGATCAGCGATATGCGGGACGAGACGGACCTCAGCGGTCTGAAGCTGGCCATCGACCTGAAGCGGGGCGTGGAGCCGGACAAGCTGATGGCCAAGCTGTTCCGCCTGACGCCGCTGCAGGACACGGTGAGCTGCAACTTCAACATCCTTATCGCCGGTATGCCCCGGGTCATGGGAGTGGGGGAGATCCTGACGGAGTGGACGGCGTGGCGCACCGACTGCGTCAAGCGCCGGGTGTACTATATCCTCAACAGGAAGAAGGACAAGCTCCACCTGCTGCAGGGTCTGAAGCGCATCCTGCTGGACATCGACAAGGCCATCCGGATCATCCGGGAGACGGAGGAGGAGGCCGAGGTCATCCCCAACCTGATGATCGGCTTCGGCATCGACCAGGTGCAGGCGGAGTATGTGGCGGAGATCAAGCTGCGGAACATCAACAAGGAGTACATCCTCAAGCGGGTGCAGGAGACGGCGGCGCTGGCGGACGAGATCGACGATCTGGAGGATACGCTGGCCAAGCCCGGGCGCATTCGCCGTATCATCATCGATGAGCTGACGGAGGTGCGGAAGAAGTACGCCGTGCCCCGCCGCACGGAGATCGTGTACAGCCACGAGATAGAGGAGGAGCCGGAGGAGGACGCCCCGGAGGACTATCCCGTCCACCTGTTCCTCAGCCGGGAGGGGTATTTCAAGAAGATCACGTCCCAGTCCCTGCGGATGTCCGGCGACCAGAAGTACAAGGAGGGCGACGGCCCCAGCCAGTACTTCGAGGCCACCAACAACACGGAGCTGATGTTCTTCACCGACAGGCAGCAGGTCTACAAGACCCGGGCCAGCGAGTTCGGTGAGACGAAGGCCTCGCTGCTGGGGGACTATCTGCCCGCCAGGCTGGGCATGGACGCCGGGGAGAACGTGATCTTCCTGTGCCTGCCCGGCGACTACAGCGGCAGCCTGCTGTTCGCCTTCGAGAACGGGCGGGTGGCCCGGGTGGCGCTGAGCGCCTACGCCACCACGTCCAACCGGCGTAAGCTCACCGGCGCCTACTGCGAGAAGTTCCCGCTGGTGCAGATCCTGCCGCTGGCGGAGGACCGGGAGCTGGCGCTGCTGACCAATGAGCCGCGGGCGCTGCTGGTCCATACGGCGCTGCTGGCGCCCAAGACCACCCGGGGCACCCAGGGCGTGCAGGTCATGAACATCAAGCCCAAGTACCGGCTGGAGCGGCTGGCGGAGGTGGCCGACACCGGCATCACCAACCAGGCCCGCTACCGCACCCGCACCATCCCCGCCGCCGGCGCCCTGCTGCGGCCGGAGGACAGCGAGGAGAAGCAGCTGGAGCTGCTGTAATGATCGGCGAAGGAGGACGTGCCATGAAGAAACGCATGCTGGCGCTGCTGCTGTGCGGGGTGCTGTGCCTCACCGGCTGCGGCAGCTTTCTGGAGCGGCAGTGGTACGAGGTGAAGGACCACAGCTCCTCGTACTACGAGGGCAGCGGCCGCGATGTGCTGCAGGCCGACACCTATCAGGATCTGGTCAACGACATCCTGATCCTGGTGGGCAATCACACGGAGGAGGGCACCATCCGGCTCTACTGCTCCCAGGAGGGACTGGACGCCAACGAGGCCGCTAACGACGCCTGTCAGGAGGTGGAGCACGACACGCCGGTTGGCTCCTACGCGGTGGAGTATCTGCAGTATACGGTGGACGACAGCGCCCGGAATTACAGCGAGATCGTGGTGACCATCGGCTATCGCCGCACAGAGCAGCAGCTCACCGGCATCGTACACGCCACCAACATCTCCGCCCTGCGGGATCTGCTGGCCGACGCGGCGGCCCAGGGGCTGACGGAGCTGGCGGTACAGTTCAGCAGCGCCGACGGCTCCGCCGCCGACGTGGAGCGGCTGATGCGGAGCGTGGAGACGGAGGCCGGCGGGCAGGGATGGACGGTGACGTTCTACCCCAGCCGGGACAATGTGGGGCTGGTGGAGATCCTGCTGGGCAGCTGAGAGCGAAAAGTGAAAATGCAGGGTTGACAAGCAGGCGTTTATGCGCTATAATCAACCTTGCGTTTGCGGGCGTAGCTCATCTGGTAGAGCGCGACCTTGCCAAGGTCGAGGTAGCGAGTTCGAGCCTCGTCGCCCGCTCCAAGTTAACAAACAGGTTTAGATGCCATGCGGCGAAAACCGCATGGCATCAAGCC
>URVR01000094.1 GCA_900551355.1 uncultured Eubacteriales bacterium
GCATTTTCTTTATCCCCGTTGATAGGGAATATATGCACTGGGTCCATCTCCTAAGCGGTAGGCCACCAGTTAGAGTCTGGTCGGGGGTGCCATGCAGAACGCCTCCGGCTGCTTTGTCAGCCGGAGGCGTTTTATTATGCACTTTTCCGGCGGCGGCAGGCCGTCAAAGGGCGGCTTTCGCCCTTCATCATGCATGCGTCCCTGAACGTATAACGCCTTCATCATGCATGCATGATGAACAGCAGCCGCTCCTCAGTCCACAAAAATATCGGACACGGCGTACAGCGCGGCCTTGCCGCTCATGCGGATGCGGCTGCCCTCCCGGGTGCAGTACAGCGTGCCGCCCCGGGGACTGGCCTGATAGGCCACCAATGTATCCCGACCCAGCGTGTCCGCCCAGTAGGGCACGATGTGGCAGTGGCCGGAGCCGCAGACCGGATCCTCCGCCACATTGCACTTGGGGGCGAAGCTGCGGGAGACGCAGTCGTTTCCGCCGCTGCCCGGCGCGGTGACATGCAGCAGCAGGCCGTCCAGCGCCCGCACCTTCTCCTGATCCACGGTCATATGGCGCACCGTGTCCTCGTCATCAAAGACGCACAGGAGGTCGCGGCCCATGTAGGCCGCCTTGGGCACCGCGCCATTCATGGCCTCCGCCATGGCCGGCGTCACCGGCACCGGCGTCAGCTCGTAGGCCGGGAAATCCATTTCGTACAGGTCGCCCCGGCGCACCACGGTCAGCTCGCCGGACAGGGTGTGGAACGTGATGACGGTGCGGTCAGGGGCCACATGGTTCATAATGGTACAGGCGGTGGCCAGCGTGGCGTGACCGCACAGGTCGATCTCGCCGCCGGGGGTGAACCAGCGCAGCCGGTAGTCCGCTCCCTCCGGAACGGCAAAGGCCGTTTCGGACAAGTTGTTCTCACGGGTGATGGCCATCATCTTCGCCTCGGCGGGCCAGCTGTCCATGACGCAGACGGCGGCGGGGTTGCCGGCAAAGACCTTGTCCGTAAAG
The DNA here is from genome assembly GCA_900551355.1 of uncultured Eubacteriales bacterium. GTDB lineage: Bacteria > Bacillota > Clostridia > Oscillospirales > Oscillospiraceae > Vescimonas. The sequence goes on from URVR01000094.1 coordinate 1,013, forward strand.
GCATCTATGACGTACTGTCTCATATCTGTCGTTCCTTTCCTCGGCGGCTCTGGCAGCCTGTGTGATCTGCGGCCATTATAGCACGGAGAAGAAAGGAGCGCAAATTATTTCGGCGCGGAAAAGCGCGGGACTGCGCGGCACCATCGGTGCCGCGCAGTCCCGCGCTTCAGGCAGCAGCGGTCAGCCGTTGCCGCCCCAGTTTTCCTCTACCCAGTTGGCGCCCCACACGGCGGCGGGGTCATACCGCTCACCGCTCCAGTCGCCGGTGAACAGCTTGCCGTCCTCGTCCCGGGCCAGCCCGTCCTCGTCCAGCGTGTAGCCGGCAGGTACGGCGAAGTAGCTGACGCCGTCATAGTACCAGATGCGCCCGTCCGACGCCTCGTAGGCGGCGTTGGCCAGGTCGGCATAGGACGCCGCATCGCCGTTCCGGTAGAACACGCCGGTGCTGCGGCTGTCCAGATCCCGGGCGGCGCCGCCGTCGGGCATCAGCACAAGGCTGTTTCCGTCCGCGCTGACACAGGGATAGAGGATCTCCGCGCCGCCCATGAAGATGCCGCGGCCATCCGCCTTGTCATACAGCGCGCCGCTGCCCATGGTGTCGTTGATGTCGCACTCGATGGCGCGCATCCGCTGGGTATCAAAGGCCAGCGAATAGCCCAGCGCGTTCTGCCACACGCCGTCCAGCATGCTGGCATCGTATTCCGGCATCTCGCCCTGGGCAGGTCCGAAGTACAGGCCGTTGAGCTCGCCCCATTCGCCGCCCTCCTCGCCGTTGAGGTGGAAGGGCCGGAAGCCGCTGCCCTCCTGAATGAGGTAGTAGTCGTTTTCACCGGACAGATCGCCGTATTCCAGCACCAGATCGCCGTCGTTGTCATGGTACAGGCTGCCCGTGCCCACCCGGCCGTACCAGGTGCGGTAGGTGTAGCAGCCGTTGGGCAGATCCAGCAGCAGCTGGCCGCCGTCGTCGCCCTGCCACACGGAGACATCCGTTTCAAAATCCTCGTCGGACAGAATCTGCCCGCCGGAGAAGGAGCTGTTCGAGCCGCCGTCATCCGGCACATAGTCATCGCCATCGCCGCTGTCCACCGTATCGCCGCAGGCCGTCAGTCCCAGCGCCAGCACCAATGCCAGCAGCAGGGCCAGATATTTTTTCCAGCTTTTCATGCTTCTCTCCTTATCGCCGCTTACTGGGCGCGCATATAGCAGTCGTACTCGCCGCCCCAGTACAGTGTTCCTTCATCCACCACCTGCATATCGTAGGCAACGCCCTCGAACTCCGCGGAGTCGGCGTAGTACAGGCCGTCCCCGCCGCCGTCCCGGAGGGCGCCGCTGTCCACTCTGGCGGGATCGCCGTCGCCGCCGGGACGCTCATACAGCTCCCAGCTGCCGTCCGCGGCGATGAGGAGGATGCTCTCCGCGCCGGGGTCGCCGTCCAGATACCAGTCGCCGGCCAGTCCGGTATAGTCGCCGCCGGTCTGCACATCGCCGTCGAAGCCGCCGTCGTCCACTGTACCGTCATCGAAGCCGCCGTCGTCGATGCCGCCGTCATCCGCCGTGCCGCCGCAGGCCGTCATCATCAGGGCCAGCAGCAGGGTCAGCAGAAGGGCTGTCAGTTTATGCATACGTTTCATAGTTGTTCTCCTTTCCGCGCAACGGCGGATGCTGTCAGCCGGATATGGGAAGATCCACCGTACTGCTATTGTACGGCGGATCTTCGCAGATAACTATTACCCTTTGGTTAGCGGCGTGCCATATCTGCCAGACGCCGGCGCTTTGTGCGGGTGTCGCCCTCGATGAACAGCTTGGCGTAAATGCGGTTGACGTACTGCTTGACGCTGCCCTCCGAGAGGAAGAGCTGCTCCGCGATCTCCCGGTTGCTCAGGCGCGCCGCCACCAGCAGCGCCACCTCCCGCTCCCGCTCCGTCAGCACGGAGAAGGACGCCGGGGCCGCGCCGCGCCGCAGCAGGTCGCGGCAGCGCTTCTCATAGTCCTCGCCCAGCGGCACCCCCTGACGGGCAAGCCCGCCGCCAAGCTCCGGCAGCAGTTCCTTCAGATAGCGGTAGTTCTCCACAAAGGGCAGCATGAAGCCGTCTTTTTCGCCGTCGGCCAGCGCCTGGGCCAGCAGCTCCCGCGCCTCCCGGCGCTTGCCCAGCTGCGCATAGGCCGCCGCTGTCTGGAGACGGACATGCAATGCCACCAGCGCGTAGTGCATGGCGGCGCAGATCTCCAGCAGCGCCGCGCTGCGGCCGATGACCTTTGCCCAGGCGCCCTGGGCCAGCAGCACCTGGTTGTCGATCATCTCCAGCATGGGACGCCCCGGCGCCAGCAGGCTCAGGGACGCCAGACGGTGCTCACGGAACACCGGGGGGATCTCCTCCGTTTCGCCGGTCAGTGCGCCGTAATAGGCGGCGGTGGCGTCCAGGATGTGCAGCCACGCGGCGTTGTGCTGCCGCAGCAGCTCCTGCCGCCGCTGGGCCATGGTGCGGCGGGGCGCTTCCCCGGTGCAGAGGGACAGACGCCACGCCAGAAAATCGCAGCACAGCGCCATGTTCTCCTGCCCGTTGCCGTGGATCTGGGCATAGGCCCGCTCCAGCTCGATCTGGGCGTCGACGATACGGCCCTGCAGAAAGGCCGCCTCGGCCCGCATGATGCGCTCCGCGCCCTGTCCGTGGCCGTCGGTGATCTTATAGTAGTGGGGCATGCAGTCGTCCATCTCCGCCAGCTCCCTGTCCAGCTGCCCCGGCTGGCGGTGGAACATCATCAGCACCGACGGGGAGCCGAACGTCCAGCCGCCGTGGCGGCGGATGGTCACCGCCGGGCGGGACATCCGGGCGCTGGCGCTGCGGTGCAGGCGGCTCATGGCGGCGATGTCGTTGTAGCAGAGGAAGCTCATGATGAGGTCGCATTCCCCCAGCAGGTCGCCCTTTTCCGCCGCCGGCATGTCCGGGTGCTCCTCGATGGCGGCCAGCAGCAGCGACTTCAGCGCCATCATCCGGGGGATGCGCCGCCAGTTGAACATGCTGCGCATCAGCACCAGCAGCGCCAGCGGATGAGCCTTCAGCGCCTGCTCCGGGCAGCGGTCCAGGCTGTCCAGCACGCGCTCCGGCTCCAGAGAGGCCAACAGGATGCCGGCGTCCTGCTCCACCACCCGCAGAAGGCCGTCGTAGTCGCCGGCGTCCTGATAGACCGCCAGCGCGTGGAGACAGAGGCCGTGGCTTTCGTACCACCGGCCGTAGCGGCGGAGGCAGGCTGTCTGCGTCTCCTGCGGCAGCGTATGGAACGTGCGGCGGGCGCAGGCCTTCATCATGTGGTGGAAGCGGTAGGTCACGCCGTCCGGCAGCCGCGTCACGAAGGCGTTCTGCTCTGTCAGCGCCGCCAGCTGGGCCTGCGCCGTCTCGTCCACTGTGACGGCGCAGGCCATTTCCACGGTAAATTCGTCCGCAAGGCCCATCATCGCCAGAAATGCCCGGCGGCGGGGCGGCAGCGGGTCGATCATGGCGGCGGAGAACATGGTGTAGATGTCCGGGGCGCCGTCCGGCAGGCCGCCGCGCTCCGTCAGCGACTGCAGACCCAGATAGACGGCGGAGAACCAGCCCTCGCTGGTGTGCAGCAGCTCCTCCACCTGCTGATCTGTCAACTCCGCGCCGCAGCGGCGGGCGTAGACCGACAGCTCCGTGTGATTCAGGCGCAGCTCCTCCGTGCCGATGCGGCAGACCCGTCCGCCCAGGCGGAGGATCTCCTCCGACGGCAGGAAGCGGTCGCGGCCCGCCACGATGAGGCGGACATTCTCCGGGAGGCGGACGGCCAGCGTGCACAGGAAGCCCGCCACCCGCCGGTCGCTGAGCAGGTGGAAGTCGTCGATGAAGATGTAGCAGGGCCGTCCGCCGGCCAGCGCACGGCACAGGCCGTCCGTCAGCAGGCTGGCACCGGCGTCGTCCGCCGGGCATTCGTAGTCCCGCAGGGACGGGAAGCCCGCGTGGTCGAAGGCCTCCTGCACGCTGCGCCAGAAAATGGCCAGATTGTCGGAGTAGACGCTGATGCGGACCACCGCGGCGTCCTCCGTCCGGGTGCGCTGGGCCAGATACCAGTTCACCGCCGTGGTCTTGCCGTAGCCCATGGGGGCCACCACCGTGGTCAGGCGGCTGTGGGCGATGGGCCGCAGCTTCTCCTGCAGGCGCTCGGATATGTAGATGGTGTTCAGCCGTTTCTGTCTGGGCACACGCCGCCCTCCCCTCGTATGGTCTGTCAGCCGACGTCGTCCAGTGTCAGCACCTGCTCGTAGGCGGACGCGCCGGCGATGGAGCCGATGGGCAGCACCACCCGGAGATGCCCGGCGCCGTCGGTGTAGGCGGGCACGTCGAGGTTGATGTTCTCATCGGACAGCGTCCAGTCCCGGCGCTCCGCCAGCTCATCGGCGAAGGCATCGTCGGACGAAATGGTGCCGTACTGGCCGTCGAAGCGCTCCGCCGCCGTCCGGCGCAGCGCGTCCAGGAACGCCGTCTCGTCCACATGCAGCGCCGTCAGCAGGTCCGCCGTGGTGAGACGCTGGCCGCTGACCGTGTCGTACAGGTAGACGCTGTAGTCGTTCATGTCGTAGCCCCAGCCGCAGGAGATCACCAGCGACAAAATGTCGCCGTACTGGTATGTCTCCCAGGCGATGTACAGGCAGGACAGGCTGGTGCCGGCGGACACGCACTCCAGCGCCTCCCGCACGATGGGGGTGTAGGTCTCGTCAATGGCGCGGTTGATGTCCGATGCGCCCTCCGTGTCCGCCAGGAGCCGGGGCACACGGTAGGTGTAGTGGCCGGCGTTGCCCACGCCGTCGGTGTAGTCAAAGTCCTCGCTGTACAGCTCCCGGATCTGCGGGGCGTCGTGGGACGCGCCGGGGGTGAAGTGGGACGCGCCGGGGGTGAAATCGTAGACGCTGCCGCCGTCCGCGATGACGCTGACCGCGCCGTCCATCAGGCTCAGGGCGGGGCGGTACACCGTCTCGCCGCCGTCGCCGGACACCGTGACCTCCATGTTGGGCATGATGTCGCTGATGTTGCCCCGCAGGCACACCGGCGCGCCGTCGGCGCCCTCGTACAGCACGTCGCCCACGGGAGACGCATCGTCCAGCGGGTCATAGGCCCGCACCGTCAGGCGGGCCTTTTCGTCCGCCGGTACGATGCAGTACACCTCGTTTCCGGGCTGGGTCACCGTCTGCTGCGCCGTCAGCTCCGCCAGGAACGGGAACGTCTGGGTCCAGCCGCTGTCCGCCAGCCACGCCGTTATATCGCCGTCCGCGTCGGTCATCACGCCCAGGCAGGCCACGCCCAGCCGGCTGCCGCCGGCGGCGATCTCCTGCCGCAGCAGCGTCAGCGGATCCTCCTCCGCCGGGCGGGGCGCAGCCCCGCAGGCGGACAGGGCGCCGGTCAGCACCAGCGCCGCCAGCAGCAGTGTCAAAGCTCTTTTCATAAGGTCCCTCCCTCGCGGGCCGCGCCCGCGTTCACGGCCCCTCCGGGCCGGCCGATGGTTTGCTTTCCATTCTGATTATATACCAGCCGGGCGGGAAAAAGCAATCCCCGGGCGGCGGGGAGACAGCCCCTTAAGGAAACCTTAATCCTCCCTGTTCTTGTTTCTTAAGGGCTTTTTCTTTACCATGAGGGGCACAGAGAAAGAAAGGAAGTGTTCTGTATGGAAACGGCTCTGCGAACGGTGAACGCGCTGATCTCCGCGCTGTTTTTTATCTGCTATGCCTATCAATTCCTATATATCCCCCTGGTGCCTGTCTCTTATACACATCTGACGCTGCCGACGATCGCATAAGTGTAGATC
>URVR01000095.1 GCA_900551355.1 uncultured Eubacteriales bacterium
TCTACACTTATGCGATCGTCGGCAGCGTCAGATGTGTATAAGAGACAGGGCCAGCTCCTCGTCGGAGTAGGGGCAGTCGTTGGTGACGATCAGCGTGGCCAGGCTGTGCACCACCAGCCACATGTCGCGGAAATAGAAGTCCGCCTCCTCGGCGGTGATGCGGTAGATGCGCATCAGCGTGGGGCGCACATGCTCCTGCAGGTGCCGCATGGAAGCCATGGCGCTGTACTCCTTTGACCGGGTGAGAAACAGCAGGCGGTAAAGCTCCGGCTCCTCCCGGGCAAAGCGGATATACTGCCTGCCCACGCCGAGGAAGGGCACCGCGTCCCGCAGGCCCTCGTCGGTATAGCTGTCGTACAGGCTCACCGCCGCGGCATAGGCCGCCGATCTGATGCCGTCCATGGAGCCGAAGGCGGTGAAGATCGGCTGCGTGGAGGTGCCCAGCTCGTCCGCGATGGTTTTCGCGGTGAGGCCGTCGACGCCCCTGACCCGCAGCACCCGCAGGGCGGCCACCGCCATTTCCTCTTTTGTGAACTTGTTCTTTGGAGCCATCGTCTGCACCCTTTCCCGTTCAAGCAAAGCATTTAATACATATCGCGCGATGTGTATTGCGTATTATACACGCCGCCACCGCGGCTGTCAAGCCCTGTGTGCCATTTCAGGCATCCAGCGTTTCCAGGAACTCCCCAATGGCGGGGATGAATGCGTCCTTACAGCACGTCCTTGGTCAGCTCCCGGCCGCAGACGATGTTCAGATTGCCGTTCCGGCAGCGCAGCGCGTCCAGAAACGCCTTGGGGATACAGTCCTCCGGCAGGGTGACGCGGTACTCCAGCTCGTACAGCGTGCCCATGTTGCTGGTCTTGACCTTCACCAGCGTGTGCGCCGTGGTGTACTGGGCGAACAGATCGTCAAACAGCCCCTCGTAGTCCAGATTCTCGGGGATGGTGATCTTCAGGATCCGCTCCCCGGCCGGCTTTCCGCCCAGGTGCAGTGCCGTCAGCAGCATCAGCGCGGCGGAGACGATGACGAAGGTCAGCACCGCCAGCCCCACATAGCCCATGCCGGTGGCCAGGCCGATGGCCATGCCCAGGAACAGTACGCCGATCTCCCGGGCCGTCCCCGGTGCGGAACGGAAGCGCACCAGACTGAAGGCGCCCGCCACCGCCACACCGGCGCCGATGTTGCCGTTGACCAGCATGATGACCACCTGCACCACTGCGGGCAGGATGGCCAGCGTCACGGCAAAGCTCTGGCTGGAGCGGGCACGGAACTGGGACACCAGCGCCAGGCCCACGCCCAGCGCCAGCGACACCGCGGTACAAATGAGGAATACGGACAGCGTCAGCTCTGTCCCGATGATCGAACTAAGCACAGAAACGTCCCTCCTTATTGAGAATGTGCTGCTGATAGCAGGCACCGTATTTGGAAAACGAAGTAGGATACACCCCTGCCTGCGACAGCAGGCGGCTGAGCCAAAGCGGGCAGACGCCGGGGATCTTGATCTCCATCAGGATCATGTCCGGATCGCCGATGGGCGCGCCATGATCCCCCAGACGCAGATCCAGCTGGGTATCGCGCCAGCGCAGGTTGGTGTCGAAGGTGATGCGCAGCTCTGGGTCCTCTGCCCCGGCGAAGGCGAGGCGGTCATAGGCGATGAACACCCGAGGCCGGGCGCGGTAGAGCCGCTGGAACCATGCGATCTCCCGGCCGATCTGGCCGAAGGCGTCCTCCGGCAGCGCGCCGTCCAGAAAGGGCGCCGCCTGCGCGGCGGGCATGGTGACACGGCGCTTGTATACCACGCCGTCGTACTTCTTCTTCAGCTCCACGAACACCCGGTCGCCGCCGGACGGCACGCCGTAGCTGCGGACACGGAGCTTCTCCTTGTACACCGGCTTTTCCAGCGAGGTACGGATGAGCCGCCAGTCCTCGGTGTCATAATAGATGTTGCAGATGGTGTATGCGCCGTAGGCATCCTTTTTCATATAAGGAGCCATTCCCTCCAGCAGGAAGCGCTGCTGTGCCGCCGTCAGGCGGTATTTCTTCTCATAGCGCCGGAAGCAGCTCTGGATCTGGTTTGCCATGGTGGGCACCTCCTTTTGTGGCTCTATCCTACACGGGCAGGCTAAAACGTACTTAAAGAAACTTTTTGTTTTTTCTTTAGCCTGCCTTTAGGCGTCCGCCGTATGATGGGGGCACAAAAGCAAAAGGAGGTCACACCCCATGAAAAAGCTCATATCGATCCTGTGCGCCGGGGCCATGCTGCTCTCGCTGGCGGCCTGCGGCAGCACAAGCGGCGGCGCATCCGCCGCAGATACCAATATTACCGCTGACAGCGTGGTCAGCAGCGACAAGACCGGCAGCACCAATACCGGCAGCACCGTCACCGACGCGGACATCGCCGCACAGCTGGCGGACGCGGTGACGCTGACGTTCTCCGACAGCGGCATCACCGCCGACGGCAGCGGCGGCTTTGAGACGGACGGCACGGCGCTGACCATCACCGATGCAGGCGCCTATGTGCTGACCGGCAGCTGCGCCGATGGCTCTGTAAAGGTGAAGAAGGGCGTCACCGGCGTTACGCTGGTGCTCAGCGGGCTGGAGCTTACCAGCGCCGACACCGCGCCCATCACCTGCGCCAAGTCCAGTCAGGTGGTGCTGTACGCGGCGGCAGACACGGAGAATCGTCTGGCCGACACGGCGCAGAACAACGACGAGACGTACAGTGAAAACGCCGACGCCGAAAACGCCGTGATCAAATGTAAGGACGGCTCTCAGGTGACGCTGTGCGGCAGCGGCTCCCTGGTCATCGAGGCCAACGGCAAAAACGGCATCAAGTCCGGCGCCACCACCGCCGAGGAGGGCGAGGCGTCCCTGACCATCCGGGACATCACGCTGACCATCGCCGCGCCGGTGAACGATGCCATCAACGCCGAACAGCTGCTGGTCATTGAGAGCGGTACGCTGACCATCGCCGCCGGCGACGACGCCATCCACTGCGATCTGCTGCTGAACATCGGCGCGGAGGGCACGGACGGCCCCGCCATCACCATCACCGACTGCTACGAGGCCATTGAGGCCGCCACGCTGAACATTCTCTCCGGCGACATCGACATCACGTCCTCCGACGACTGCCTGAACGCCGCCAACTCCGATCTCAGCGGCTACGCCTTCTCCATGAACATCTCCGGCGGCACCATCACCGCCTTTTCCTCCGGCGGCGACGGCTTCGACTCCAACGGCAGCCTGACCATCTCCGGCGGCACCGTGGTGGTCTGGACAGCCAACACGGCGGACAACCAGCCGCTGGACGCCGACGGCACCATCACCATCTCCGGCGGCACCGTACTAGCGGCGGGCGGCAGCAGCATGGGCATGAACCTCAGCGCCTCCCAGACCTGCGTCACCTTCGGCGCGTCCGGTATGGGCGGTTTCAGCAGCTCCGCCATCACCAGGGGCAGCGCCATCAGCATCCAGGACGCCTCCGGCACCACCGTGTACAGCGGTACGGCCCTGTGCAATGCCGGGTTCGTGTTCTTCTCCTCCCCCGCGCTGACCGACGGCACCACCTATACGCTGACCGGCGGCAGCAGCACCCTCACCGCCGACGCGCAGACCGGCAGCATCTCCTCCGGTATGGGCGGCCCCGGCGGTCAGATGCCGGACGGCCAGTTCCCCGGCGGGAACGGGCAGCGCCCCTCGATGCCCGGCAATGAGCAGTCTCCCACCGCTCCCGGCAGCGGTTCCTGAAAAAACAGCAAAAACGCCGTCCCTCGGGGCGGCGTTTTTCTGTTTTGGCGGCGGTCACTGCCTGCTGCGCAGCAGCGTCATCATGGCCTGAAATTCCGTGGTCAGCATCTGTCCCAGCTCCTCCGGGGAGAAGCGGCAGGTATTGGTGGCGCACAGAGCGCCCACGCCGAAGGTGTAGATCCACACGTTCTCAAAGAGCATGCGGGCCTCGTCCGGCTCCAGACCGTAATCCTGCCGGATGGCCTTCATACAGGTGTCCGCCGTGCTGCCCAGTATGCGCACCATGCCGCTGAACCCGGCGGCGCCGGCGTTCTCCTGCATGAACAGCAGCTGATAGAGCTTCGGCTCCTCCATGGCAAAGCGCACCATCTGCATGCCCGCCTGCTTGAATACCGGCATGTCCGGCACCGGCTGGCGCACGAACTGCTCGAACCGGCGCATGGCGGCCTCCCGCACGGCCTGCTGCAGCTCGTCCATGCTGCGGAACACCGTGAAGATGGGGCGGGCGGAGCTGCCCAGCGCCGCGCCCAGCTCCCGGGCTGTCAGCGCCTCCGTGCCGCGGCGGGCCACCAGCTCCAGAGCGGCCTGCACCATCTCATCCCTTGTAAATTTCGGCTTTGGGGGCATGGAGCACCCTCCCTTTCTGCGGCTGCGCGTTTTCTTACCGCAATTATAGGCATCGCGCCGCCGGTTGTCAAGCGCGTAAGGCTTGACAGGACGCCCCACTATCTTGTACAGTTAGAGGATAGATCATCCTTGAGAGAGGGACACTGACATATGACACATATGACACTGAAGGAATTAGAGATCGGCAAAAGCGCCGTCATCCGCCGGGTGGGCGGTGAGGGCGCGCTGCGCCAGCATTTTCTGGATATGGGCATGATCCCCGGCGCGGAGGTGACGGTGGTGAAGCTGGCCCCCATGGGCGACCCTATGGAGGTGCAGGTACACGGCTACGAGCTGACCCTGCGCCTGGCGGAGGCCGATCAGATCGAGATCGAGCCCATCGGGCAGCGCAGCCGCAGCCATGTCGGCGTAGACCGCGCCCGTGACCCGGATCACCCCGGTCTGGGTGAAAGCGGCAAGTACCACAGCAAGGCGGGGGAGCATCCTCTGCCGGATGGCACCATCCTGACCTACGCGCTGGTGGGCAACCAGAACTGCGGCAAGACCACGCTGTTCAACCAGCTCACCGGCTCCAAGCAGCACGTGGGCAACTTCCCCGGCGTTACGGTGGACCGGAAATCCGGCGTCATTCGGGGGTATCCCGACACGGAGGTCACCGACCTGCCGGGCATCTACTCCATGTCCCCCTTCAGCAGCGAGGAGATCGTGTCCCGGAATTTCGTTTTGCAGGACAAGCCCAAGGCCATCATCAATATCGTGGACGCCACCAACATCGAGCGGAACCTGTACCTGACCATGCAGCTTCTGGAGATGGGCATCCCCATGGTGGTGGCGCTGAACATGATGGACGAGCTGGTGGGCAACCAGGGCTCCATCGATGTCAACGCCATGGAGTCCATGCTGGGCGTGCCGGTGATCCCCATCTCCGCCGCCAAGAACGAGGGCGTGGATGAGCTGATCCGCCACGCCATCCATGTCGCCAAGTATCAGGAGCCGCCGCTGAAGCAGGATTTCTGCGACCGGGACGACCACGGCGGCGCCGTCCACCGCTGCATCCACGCGGTGGTGCATCTCATCGAGGATCACGCCGAGCAGGCGGGTCTGCCGGTGCGCTTCGCCGCTACCAAGGCCATCGAGGGGGATCCCCTTATCTTGGAACAGCTGGCGCTGGACGAGAATGAGCAGGATATGCTGGAGCATATCGTCCGGCAGATGGAGACGGAGCGCGGTCTGGACCGCAGCGCCGCCATCGCGGATATGCGCTTTGACTTCATCGAGCGGCTGTGCGAGCAGACGGTCATCAAGCCCCGGGAGAGCCGGGAGCGCATCCGCAGTGAGAGGATCGACCGCATCCTCACCGGGCGGCACACCGCCATCCCCTGCTTCATCGGCATCATGGTGCTGGTGTTCTATCTGACGTTCAACGTCATCGGCGCGTGGCTCCAGTCCCTGCTGAAGACAGGCATCGACCAGCTGTCCGCTCTGACGGACAGCGCTCTGACGCGGCTGGACGTGAACCCCGCCATCCACAGTCTGGTCATCGGCGGCATCTTCACCGGCGTGGGCAGCGTGCTGAGCTTTCTGCCCATCATCGTGACGCTGTTTTTCTTCCTGTCCCTGATGGAGGACAGCGGCTACATCGCCCGGGTGGCCTTCGTCATGGACAAGCTGCTGCGGAAGATCGGCCTGTCCGGCAAGAGCATCGTGCCCATGCTCATCGGCTTCGGCTGCACCGTCCCGGCGGTGATGGCCACCCGCACCCTGACCAGCGAGCGGGACCGGAAAATGACCATCCTGCTGACGCCGTTCATGAGCTGCACCGCCAAGCTGCCCATTTACTCGTTCTTCGTCAGCGTGTTCTTCCCCGGCCGGGGCGGCCTCATTATGGCGGGGCTGTATCTGCTGGGGATCCTGGTGGGCATACTGGCGGCGTTCCTCTACAAGGACACGCTGTTCCGCGGTGAGCCGATCCCCTTCGTGATGGAGCTGCCCAACTACCGGCTGCCCAGCGTCAAGAACGTGGCGCAGCTGCTGTGGGAAAAGGCCAAGGACTTTTTACAGCGCGCCTTCTCCGTCATCCTCATCGCCACGGTGGTGGTGTGGTTCCTCCAGAGCTTTGACCTGCACCTGAACATGGTGTCCGATTCGGCGGACAGCATACTGGCCATGGCGGCGGGGCTGCTGGCGCCGCTGTTCGCGCCGCTGGGGCTGGGGGACTGGCGCATCTGCACCGCCCTGATCAGCGGCTTCATGGCCAAGGAGAGCGTGGTGTCCACGCTGGAGCTGTCTCTTATACACATCTCCGAGCCCACGAGACGTAGAGGAATCT
>URVR01000096.1 GCA_900551355.1 uncultured Eubacteriales bacterium
ACTTATGCGATCGTCGGCAGCGTCAGATGTGTATAAGAGACAGACCGGTGATGGTCAGCGGCGGGCCTGCCGTGACAGCGGGAGCCGTCTGCAGCACGCCGTCCTGATAGTACCGGACGGAGCCGGCGGTATAGACCAGCGGATAGACGGTATTGCCGTTGAAGGCATAGCCGCCCAGATCATCGGTGACGGTAAGCCCGGTCAGGGCCGCCGCGCCGGAATTGATGAGGGTGATGAGATAGGTGATCGGCCGTCCGGTGCGGTAGGTGGGCACCACCGCCGTCTTGGAGGCGGTCAGCACCTCCAGCAGCTGGCCGGTGGTGATGTTGGAATTGGTGGTGCCGCCGCTGTAGGTCAGGGTGGCCTGGTTTGTGAATGTTGCCATGAAATGACCTCCTGTGTCGAGTCTGCGGGGCATTGTCCCGCACCCCATTGTATGCGCCGGGACGGTGAGGTGCGCGCCTGTATATAAAGAGGAGACATCCCTGCGGATGTCTCCTCTTTATATAATATGCTGTGTGCCTTACAGGTTATGGACCCGCAGGGCGCGGATGGCGTTGAGCACCGCCAGCACCATGACGCCCACGTCGGCGAAGATGGCGGCCCACATGTCGGCTGCGCCCACGGCCACCAGCGCCAGGCACGCGAACTTCACCACCAGCGCGAACACGATGTTCTGGTACACGATGCCGATGCATTTGCGGGAGATCCTGATGGCCTTGGCGATCTGCAGCGGCTCGTCGTCCATCAGCACGATGTCGGCGGCCTCGATGGCGGCGTCGCTGCCCATGGCGCCCATGGCGATGCCGATGTCGGCACGGCTCAGCACGGGGGCGTCGTTGATGCCGTCGCCCACGAAGGCCAGCTTGCCGTGCTGGCGGCCCAGCAGCTCCTCCACCTTGCTGACCTTGTCGGCGGGCAGCAGGTCGCTGTGTACCTCATCCACGCCCAGCTCCGCCGCCACGGACTCTGCCACCTTCCTGGCGTCGCCGGTGAGCATGACGGTCTTGTCCACGCCGGCCTTATGCAGGGCGGCGATGGCCTCCTTGGCGTGGGGCTTCACCACGTCGGAAATGACGATGTGTCCGGCATAGTGCCCGTCCACGGCCATGTGGATGATGGTGCCGACGCTGCGGCAGTCGTGATAGGGGATACCCAGCTGCTCCATGAGCTTGCTGTTGCCGGCGGCGACGGATACGCCGTCCACCTTGGCGGTGACGCCGTGGCCGCTGAGCTCCTGAATATCGGTGACGCGGCTGCGGTCGATGGGCTTGCCGTAGGCCTGCTGCAGGCTCTTGCTGATGGGGTGGGAGGAGGCGCACTCGGCCAGCGCCGCGTACTCCAGCAGCCTGGCCTCGTCCATCTCGTTGTGATGGACGGCGGTGACCTCGAACACGCCGCGGGTCAGGGTGCCGGTCTTGTCAAACACCACGCACTTCACCTGGGACAGCGTCTCCAGATAGTTGGAGCCCTTGATGAGCACACCCTCCTTGCTGGCACCGCCGATACCGGCGAAGAAGCTCAGGGGGATGCTGACCACCAGCGCGCAGGGGCAGCTGGTGACCAGGAACGTCAACGCGCGGTAGATCCACTGCTCCCACTGACCGTCCATGCCGCCCACCAGCCGGATCACCGGCGGCAGCACCGCCAGCGCCAGGGCGCTGTAGCACACGGCGGGGGTGTAGATGCGGGCGAACTTGGCGATAAAGTCCTCGGAACGGGACTTGCGGGAGCTGGAGTTTTCCACCAGCTCCAGGATCTTGGACACGGTGGACTCGCCGAAGGCCTTGGTGGTGCGGATCTTCAGCAGACCGGTCATGTTGACGCAGCCGCTGATGATCTCGTCGCCCTCCCGGGCGTCCCGGGGCAGGCTCTCGCCGGTGAGGGCGCTGGTGTTCAGGGTGGAGGTGCCCTCCGTGATGATGCCGTCGATGGGCACCTTCTCGCCGGGCTGCACCACGATGACGGTGCCGATGGCCACCTCATCGGGATCCACCTGTACCAGCTGGCCGTCCTGCTCGATGTTGGCGTAGTCGGGGCGGATGTCCATCAGGGCGCTGATGTTCTTGCGGCTCTTGCCCACGGCGTAGCTCTGGAACAGCTCGCCGATCTGGTAGAACAGCATGACGGCGATGGCCTCGTTGTAGTCGCCGCTCTTTTCATAGATAGCCAGGGCGAAGGCGCCGATGGTGGCCACGGCCATCAGGAAGTTCTCGTCGAATACCCGGCCGTTGAGGATGCCCTGCCCGGCCTTCTTCATAATGTCGTAGCCGATGACGACGTAGGCCGCCAGATACAGCGCCAGCCGCAGCCAGCCGGTAACGGGGATAAAGTGCAGGGCCACCAGCATGACCGCCGCGATGAGGATGCGGATGAGCATCTTTTTCTGCTTCTTTGTCATGGGTCTGCGCTCCTTTCACAGTGAAATGGGGGAAAGCGTAAGCGAGGCGCCCCGCCTGCCGTGCAAACGGGACGCCCGCGCCGTGGGAGGATCAAAGCTCGATCTCGCAGTCAGGCTCAACCTTCTTGCAGGCCTTCAGCACGTCCTTCATGACCTTCTTGGGATCGGCGCCCTCGGCGAACTCCACGATCATCTTCTGGGTCATGAAATTCACCACGGCGGAGGCGACGCCCTCGGTCTTCCCGGCGGCCTCCTCCATCAGGTTGGCACAGTTGGCGCAGTCTACTTCGATGGCATAGGTCTTTTTCATGGGATAAGCTCCTTTCGCGCACATAAAAGATTAAGTACTTGTTTAATCATCATGGCCGTAGTATAATGCGGGCAGAGACAAAAGTCAATGGTGCCGGCGCGAAGATGCCCAAAGCGGCGAAAACCATTTCCGAACGGGCGAAAAGGAGGACGAAGCATGGAGCATACCGGACTGCCCCACGACCATGGGGAGGAGCAGAACCACACCGCAGCCATGCGGGAGCTGCTCCGCGATGAGGGGCATTTCCAGCGCATCGCGGACATTTTCCGGCAGCTGGGCGACCCCAGCCGCATCCGCATTTTCTGGCTGCTGTGCCACTGTGAGGAGTGCGTGGTGAACATCGCGGACATGGTGGAAATGTCCAGCCCCGCCGTGTCCCACCACCTCCGGGTGCTGAAGGACAGCGGCCTGCTGGACAGCCGCCGGGACGGGCGGGAGGTGTACTACCGCGCCGCCGACGGTCCCCAGAGCCGCCTGCTCCACGAGATGATCGAGCAGGTGATGGACGTGGCCTGCCCCCAGTGGCGGGAGGAGGCGGAGCAGGTGAAGATCATCCGGGAGATCCACGACCACCTGACGGAGCACATGGAGCAGCGGGTGACCATCGAGGAGCTGGCGCACCGCTACCTCATCAACCCCACCACGCTGAAAACCGTGTTCAAGCAGGTCTACGGCAACTCGCTGGCAGCCCACATGAAGGAGCACCGCATGGAAAAGGCGGCGTCCCTGCTGCGGGAGACGGAGCTCAGCGTGGCGGAGATCGCCGGACAGGTGGGCTACGAGAGCCAGAGCAAGTTCACCGCGGCGTTCAAGGAGCAGTTCGGCCAGCTGCCCAAGGAGTACCGGCGCACATAGGAAAAAAGAGACGGACGCAGCTGCGTCCGTCTCTTTTTTCCCTTATTTGAAGAACTCGAACCGCGGCGCGTCCTTGGTAACAGTGCCCGTCTCGATCTCGATGCCGTCCCCGAAGTACCTGTGCAGCAGCGCCACCAGCTCATCGGCGGCGGCCTGCACCTCGGCGGCGTTCACATCGGAAAAGCCGTCGATGGGAAACAGGATGGCCTTCGTCTCCTCCGTGATCTTGCCCCGCTCCGACTGCCGCCAGGTCCAGCGGCGGGTGCGGATCTCACTGCCGGAGGCGTACACCGCCTCGCCCACGTCCGGCGTCTCCTCCTCGGTGCTGCCGAAGGGGATGAACGTGTCGCCCTCCCTGGCCAGCCGCACGTCTAGACCCTCGTCGATGGTGTCCAGATCATGGGCGCCCATGGGCAGCCGGTGCTTGATGGACACGGCGTTGCCCAGATCCACGGCGGCGTTGATATGGGGGAAGCCCTTTCCCTTGGCGATGCGGGTCAGCAGCGCCTCAATGGAGCACAAAAACTTGTTGGGGTTGATGCCCAGCGCCGTAAACGCCGCACGGTAGGGGAGGATGTCCTCCGTCTCCTTGGGCTTCTTCCCGGCGAAATACGTCTCGCAGGCGGCCACGTTCTCCGCCAGCATCTGCTCCAGCTCCGGGATGTCGTGGGTGTTGTCCAGACCCCGTACGGCCACTGCGCCGAAGCAGGCATTGGGCAGCTTGTCAAAGAACTCCTTCGATACCTGATAGTACATGGTGTTGCCTCCTTTTTTCGGCTTTTCCTCTCTATGGCTGGCATTATAGACCTCTTTCCGCCGTTTGCCAAGGGTAAATTTCCCGGGAAATATGGAAATTTTTTCAGGATAATATAGAGCGCCGCCTCCCATCGTGAGAGACGGCGCTCGTATGCGTTTGCAATAGGGTGCTTACACCACGGCGAAGAACTTCACCAGGAACAGCGCCGCGATGACATAGGTCAGCACGGACACGTCCTTGGCCCGGCCGGAGAAAACCTTGATAACGGTGTAGGAGATCATGGCAAGGCCGATGCCGTGGCCGATGGAGCCGGAGATGGGCATGGCCAGCAGCATGATGAACACGGGCACCACCTGGTCCAGATCGTCGAAGTCCACGTTCTTCAGACCCTGCAGCATCAGGATGCCCACATAGATCAGGGCGGAGGAGGTGGCAGCGGCGGGGATGATGGCGGCGATGGGTGCGATGAAGATGCAGGCAAGGAACAGCAGGCCGGTGACGACAGCAGTCAGACCGGTGCGGCCGCCGGCCTCCACGCCGGAGGCGGACTCCACGAACGTGGTGACGGTGGACGTACCGCAGCAGGCGCCGGCCACGGTGCCCACGGCGTCGGACAGCAGGGCCTCCTTCATCTTGGGCATGTTGCCGTCCTTGTCGGTCATGCCGGCCCGGGACGCGGTGCCCACCAGCGTGCCGATGGTGTCGAACATGTCGATCATGCAGAACGTGATGATCAGGCTGACGGCGGTGAACCAGCCGATGTTGAAGAAGTCGCTGAAGTCAAACTTGAACAGGGTGGTGGTGGCCATGTCGTGGAACGGGGGCAGGAAGGACGCACCCTCCAGCGAGGCGAAGGGGTTCACCTGCAGGAACAGGAAGCTGCCTGCCCAGTAGATGACGGAGGCGGCCAGCATGCCGATGAGCACGGCGGCCTTCACGCCCTTCTTGGCCAGCAGGATGATGATGAACAGACCCACGAACATGGTCACAACGGTCAGCACCATGGTGCTGTACTCCTTGCCCATGTGGCCCTGGATGACGCTGGGCGTCATGGCGCCGAAGAAGTCCCGCAGGACGTAGAACGGGCTGGAGTAGCCGTTGCCCTCGGCGTAGATGCCCACGTTGGAGCCGAGGCCGATGTTCATCAGCATCAGGCCGATGGCGGGGCCGATGCCCAGCCGCACGCCCAGGGGGATGGCGTCGACGATCTTATCCCGGATGTTGAACACGCTCAGCAGCAGGAACACGATGCCCTCCACCAGGATGATGCACAGCACCGCCTGAAAAGCGCTGGTGTAGTCGGTTTGCAGCATGGCGGCCACGTTGCCGGCCACCACGGCGAAGAAGCTGTTCAGGCCCATGCCGGGGGCCATGACGAAGGGCTTGTTGGCCAGGAAGGCCATGGTCACCGTGCCGATGGCGCTGGCAATGCAGGTGGCCAGAAACACGCCGTTCCAAAGGGGGGTGCCCACGGCGAAGTTGGTCAGCAGATTGGGGTTCAGGGCGATGATGTACGCCATGGTCATGAAGGTAGTCAGACCGGCCAGAATTTCCGTCTTGACGGTGGTGCCGTTCTCCTTCAGATGGAAAATGCGCTCCATTGTGATAGACTCTCCTTTTTTGCGAATTCTCTTTCTTGCGGCGTTGCTCTGCGCCGCGTTCAACGCCCCTTATCTTAACGCATTTTAACGGGAATCGCAAGACTTTTTGTCAGCTGAGCTGACAAATTTTCAGATACCAGCCATAAGCGGCACACCGCTTCTGCTGCCCCGCGCAAAAAGCAGACAGGACATCGTCCTGTCTGCTTTTGCAGATGCTGTGTGCCGCGGCGTTATCCCCGCTTCCGTGCGTACATGGTGCCGGCCATGCCCAGCGCGGCTGCGGCTGCCAGCGCTATCCACAGCCCGGTGGAGAAGGGATCCGCCGTTTTCGGGGAGGAGGGACCGGGCGTCGGTGTGCGGCGCGAAACTGTGTGGTGGTGTGATGAACAGAGATAAAGAAAACCAGCTCCGACAACGGGGCTGGTTTTTCATATCGAAATTCATATCGAAAATTACTGATTATTTTTGAATATGAGCAGCGTTTTTTAGACCGCTTTGGCAAAAGATAGCGCTTTCAAAAAACCTGAAAACCCGCATGAATACAAGAAAAACCCGCAACCACAACGGTTGCGGGCATCTCTTTTTCGTGGTCGGAGTGGGGGGACTTGAACCCCCGGCCTCTTGGTCCCGAACCAAGCGCGCTACCAGCTGCGCTACACCCCGTCAGCCGTTCCATTATAGGCGCTATCGTGCCCGCTGTCAAGGAAAATTTCCCACCTCCCCGCCTGTCTCTTATACACATCTGACGCTGCCGACGATCGCATAAGTGTAGATC
>URVR01000097.1 GCA_900551355.1 uncultured Eubacteriales bacterium
TACACTTATGCGATCGTCGGCAGCGTCAGATGTGTATAAGAGACAGCCTTTGACCAGTTCAAGAACTTCGCCGAGCGTGGCAAGGTCTTCAAGGAGATCGTCCGCAGCTGGCCGGAGGAATGAGGAAAAGCCGTGACGGCATACAATCCCCTAAAGGGGGTGGCTGCTGTGGAACGGCTTCGGTATCTGCGGCTGACAGGGCGGCAGAAGGCTCTGATCTGGATCACACTGGCTTTCGCGCTGCTGCTGGGGCTGACCATCGCCGCCGTGCTGCACATGAAGCCCATTGTGGTAAATCTGGCCACGGCCCGCACCTCCAACACGGTGAACCGCATCGTGGTGGCGGCCATCAACGACGCCGTGGACAGCGGCCGCATCGACTACGGCCGTCTGGTGGACTTCGACAAGGACACGGAGGGCCGCGTCACGGCGCTGAAAAGCAACATGGCGGAGTTCAACCGGCTGCAGGCGGCCATCGCCGACGATATCCTGCAGCGCATGGCGGAGGTCTCCACCACCGACCTGTCCATCCCCATCGGCACGCTGACCGGCTCACCGCTGCTGGCGGGGCGCGGCCCCTGCCTCCATGTGCGGATGCAGTCTGTGGGCACGGCCACCGCCCGTTTTGACAACCAGTTTTCCTCCGCCGGCATCAACCAGACCCGCCATCGCATCATTCTGGATGTGGATGTCCACGTCAGCATCCTGCTGCCCGGGCTGACCACCTATACCAAGGTCTCCAACGAGATCTCCGTGGCGGAGACGGTCATCGTCGGCGGCGTGCCGGACACCTATACCTATTTCAGCACCACCCCGGATGAGGTCGAGCACTATGCCGACGAATACATCATCAACAACGGATAAGAGGTCACACTATGGATTACCGTGAAGAAATGAAGGAGCTGCGGGACACCCTCAACGCCCACGGCTACCGCTATTATGTATTGGATGAGCCTACCATCTCCGACTACGAGTATGACCACATGCTGCGCCGTCTGGAGGATCTGGAGGCCGCGCACCCGGAGGAGATCACACCGGATTCGCCCACCCAGCGCATCGGCGGCCGCACACTGTCGGAATTCGAGCAGGTGACGCACCCCGTGCCGCTGGAGAGCCTGCAGGACGTGTTCAACGACGATGAGGTGTGCCAGTTTCTGGAAAAGATCCCGCTGAACGCGCCGGTGTGGAGCGTGGAGCCCAAGGTGGACGGCCTGTCCGTGGCGCTGGAGTACCGGGACGGCGTGTTCATCCGTGGTGCCACCCGCGGCGACGGCCGGGTAGGGGAGGACGTGACAGAGAACCTGCGCACCATCCGCTCCATCCCCATGACGCTGCCGGAGAAGCTGCCCCGTCTCATCGTCCGGGGCGAGGTCTACATGGCCCGCAGCGTGTTCGAGGAGATCAATGCCCGCCGTGAGCTGGAGGGCAAGCCCCTGATGGCCAACCCCCGCAATGCCGCCGCCGGCTCTCTGCGGCAGCTGGACCCGAAGATCGCGGCCCAGCGCCGTCTGGACATCGCCGTGTTCAATCTCCAGCTGGCGGAGGGGCGGGAATTCACCACCCACACGGAGACCATCGACTATCTGGCGTCCCAGCACTTCAAGGTCATCCCCCACAGGCAGCTGTCCGGGACCTCCGACATCCTGGCGGAGATCGCGGCGCTGGGCGACGGACGGGAGCGCTTCCCCTTCGACATCGACGGTGCCGTTATCAAGCTGGACGATCTGGCGGAACGGGAGGTGCTGGGCAGCACCGCCAAGTGTCCCCGCTGGGCCATCGCCTACAAGTACCCGCCGGAGACCAAGGAAACGGTGCTCCGCGACATCGTGGTGCAGGTGGGCCGCACCGGTGTCCTGACGCCCAAGGCGGAGCTGGAGCCGGTGCGCCTTGCGGGCACCACCGTGACCTACGCCACCCTCCACAACCAGGACTATATCACCCAGAAGGACATCCGCATCGGCGACACGGTGCTGGTGCGCAAGGCGGGGGAGATCATCCCGGAGATCGTGGCCGTGGTGCCGGACAAGCGTCCGGCGGACGCCCGGCCCTACACGCTGCCGGACCGCTGCCCCGTCTGCGGTGCGGAGGTGGTGCGGGACGAGGACGGCGCGGCCCTGCGCTGCACCGGCGCGGAGTGCCCGGCCCAGCTGCTGCGGAACCTGACCCACTTTGCCAGCCGCAATGCCATGGACATCGACGGCCTCGGCCCCGCCGTCATGCAGCAGCTGGTGGACAGCGGCCTTGTCAGGACCGCCGCCGACCTGTACAGCCTGCGGCCTGAGCAGATCGAGGTGCTGGACCGCATGGGGAAAAAGTCCGCCCAGAACGCGGTGGAGGCCATCGCCAGAAGCCGGGAGGACGACCTGTGGCGGCTCATCTTCGCTCTGGGCATCCGGCAGGTGGGGGAGAAGGCCGCCAAGGTGCTGGCCGCCCGGTTCGGCACCATGGACGCGCTGGCCGCCGCGTCGGAGGATGAGCTGACCGCCATCGACGATGTCGGCCCCATCACGGCGCGGTACATCCGCCAGTGGATGGACAGCCCCCAGTCCCGGGATCTGCTGGCCCGTCTCAAGGCCGCGGGACTGAATATGACCTGTAAAGAGGAAATAGTTGACAGCCGTTTTGCCGGAATGACTTTCGTCCTCACCGGTGCGCTGGAGAAGTTCACCCGCGACGAAGCGGGGGAGATGATCGAAAAACGGGGCGGCAAGGCAGCCGGCTCCGTATCGAAAAAAACGACCTATGTGGTGGCGGGTGCAAATGCCGGCAGCAAGCTGCAGAAGGCGCAGCAGCTGGGCATCCCCGTCCTCACGGAGGATGAATTTCTGGAGCTTCTGAAGTAAGGAGGTACACATCATGGCGGAAAACACCAACAAAAACCTGCTGCATCAGGTGATCTACAGCGTCTTTGTCCGCAACCACACGAAGGAGGGCACCTTCCGGGCGCTGGAGGGCGATCTGGACCGCCTGCGCGGCCTGGGCGCGGACATCATCTGGCTCATGCCCATCCATCCCATCGGCGTGGAGGGCCGCAAGGGCACCCTGGGCAGCCCCTACGCCATTCAGGACTACCGCGGCGTCAACCCGGAGTACGGCACGCGGGAGGATTTCATCCATCTGGTGGACGCCATCCACGCCCGGGGCATGAAGTGCATCATCGACGTGGTGTATAACCACACCTCGCCGGACTCCGTGCTGGCCCACACCCATCCGGAGTACTTCCTCCGCGACGCGGCGGGAAAGCCCACCCGCAAGGTGGCAGACTGGTGGGACGTGGTGGATCTGGACTATGCTAACCGCGACCTGTGGACCTACCAGATCGACACACTGAAGCAGTGGGCCGCCATCGTGGACGGCTTCCGCTGTGACGTGGCCAGCAGCGTCCCACTGGACTTCTGGTGCGAGGCACGGCGTCAGGTGGAGACGGTGCGCCCCGGCTGCATCTGGCTGGCCGAGAGCGTCCACGGTGCCCATGTGTTGGGCATGCGCCGCATGGGCGCGGCCTGCGCCACGGATACCGAGCTGTACCGCGCCTTCGACATGACCTACGACTACGACATCTGGCCCTTCTACGAGGGCTTCCTGAAGGGTGAGCTGTCCCTGCGCGCCTACACGGATATCCTGAACTATCAGGAGCTGACGTACCCCACCGGCTACATCAAGGCCCGCTGCCTGGAGAACCACGACACCCGCCGGGCTGCCTCCTGGCTCACCAGCGACTGCCAGCTGTACCACTGGCTGGGCTTTTTGTACTTCCAGCGCGGCGCCGCCATGCTGTACAGCGGCATGGAGTACGCCCCCCAAAAGCAGGTGGGGCTGTTCGACGCCGACGACAATTACGGCGACATGCGGCTGGACGTCCAGCTGTACCTCACCGCCTGCAAGGCCATGAAGCAGACGCTGCCCCTGGGCGGCGGCTTCTGGTGGGAGCCGCTGAACGACAGCGCAGTACTGGGACACTACGACGGGCCGGAGGGCCGGGTGCTGGGCGTGTTCGATCTGCGGGGTCAGGGCGGCGAGGTGCCCGTGGACCTGCCGGACGGCGTGTATCAGAACCGTCTGGGCGGCGAGGTCTCCGTCCGGAACGGCCGCCTGACGCTGGGCCAGCGGCCTGTGGTCATCTGATGCCATTTCCTTCCATTGTCTTTTTACACAAAGGAAAAAGAGATTCTGTGACGGATGTCACAGAATCTCTTTTCTTCATTGACCTGACCTTTTTGAAATGCTATACTTCTTAACATGTATATCTATGCCCTTTTCCGCGTTGGGAGCGGGGGAGGACAGCGAGAAAAAGAGGAGGAAAGAACCTATGAGCAAGCTCATGAAAATCTGCGACGGCAACGAAGCGGCGGCATATGTCGCCTATGCGTTCTCCGAGGTCGCGGCCATCTATCCCATCACGCCGTCCAGCCCCATGGCCGAGCATGCCGACGCATGGTCCGCCAAGGGAAAGAAGAACATCTTCGGCCAGCCCGTACGTCTGGTGGAGATGCAGTCCGAGGCCGGCGCCTGCGGCGCATGTCACGGCGCTCTGGAGGCCGGCGCACTGGCCACCAGCTTCACTGCCTCTCAGGGCCTGATGCTGATGATCCCCACCATGCACCGTATCTCCGGCGAGCGTCTGCCCGGCGTGCTGCATGTGGCGTCCCGTACCGTGGGTACCCACGCGTTCTCCATCTTCGGCGACCACTCCGACGTGATGAACTGCCGCCAGACGGGCTTTGCCATGCTGTCCAGCGGCAGCGTGCAGCAGGCCGCCGATCTGGCCGCCGTGGCGCACCTCAGCGCCATCAAGGCCCGCATCCCGTTCCTGCACTTCTTTGACGGCTTCCGCACCAGCCACGAGATCCAGAAGATCGACGTGCTGGATTACGACGAGTACGCCAAGCTGGTGGATCAGAACGCGCTGGCCGCCTTCCGCGCCAACGCCCTGAACCCGGAGGATCCCCGGATGCGCTCTCTGGTGGATAACCCCGACATCTACTTCCAGCTCCGCGAGTCCAACAACACAGCCTATGCCGAGCTGCCCGACATCGTGGAGGACTACATGGCCCGGATCAGCAAGCTGACCGGCCGCGAGTACCACCTGTTCAACTACTACGGCGCACCCGATGCCGAGCGTGTCATCGTGGCCATGGGCTCCGTGGGCGGCTGCGCCCAGGAGGTGGTGAACTACCTGAACGCCAAGGGCGAGAAGGTGGGCTTCCTGCAGGTACACCTGTTCCGTCCGTTCTCCCGCAAGCACCTGATGGCCGCCATGCCCAAGACGGTGAAGAAGGTGGCCGTTCTGGACCGCGTCAAGGAGATCGGCTCCATCGGCGAGCCTCTGTACGAGGATATCTGCGCCGCCTATATCAACGAGAGCGACCGTCCCGCCATCTACGCCGGCCGCTACGGCCTGTCCAGCAAGGACACAACCCCCGCCCAGATCAAGGCCGTGTTCGACAACCTGCTGCTGGACGAGCCGAAGAACCACTTCACCATCGGCATCGTGGACGATGTGACCCATCTGTCCCTGCCCGTGGGCGCACCTCTGCTCACGGAGCCGGAGGGCACCATCTCCTGCAAGTTCTGGGGTCTCGGCTCCGACGGCACCGTGGGCGCCAACAAAAACTCCATCAAGATCATCGGTGAGACCACCGATATGTACTGCCAAGCGTACTTTGAGTACGACACCAAGAAGTCCTTCGGCATCACCAAGAGCCACCTGCGCTTCGGCAAGCACCCCATCAGCTCCACCTACTATGTGTCCAACGCGGACTTCATCGCCTGCCACAACCAGACATACCTGACCAAGTACGACATTATCCACGAGCTGAAGCCCCATGGCAGCTTCCTGCTGAACTGCGAGTGGCAGGAGAGCGAGCTGGAGCAGCACGTCCCCGGCGAGATCCTCAAGTACATCGCCGACAACGACATCAAGTTCTACATCATCGACGCCAATAAGGAATCCCAGGCGCTGGGTCTGGGCAACCGCTCCAACATGGTGCTGCAGGCCGCCTTCTTCAAGCTGGCCAACGTCATCCCCGTGGAGGATGCCGTAGCCCACATGAAGGACGCCGTTAAGAAGACCTACGGCCTCAAGGGCGAGAAGATCGTCAACATGAACATCGCCGCCGTGGACGCCGGCATCAACGCGCTGGTGGAGGTCAAGGTGAAGCCCGAGTGGACGAACCTCACCGGCAAGGCCCTGAAGCCCGCCGACGAGAACCTGCCCTACGTCATCAAGAACATTCTGGTGCCCATCAACGCCCAGAAGGGCGACGATCTGCCTGTCTCCGCCTTCAAGGGCATGGAGGACGGCACCATGCCGCTGGGCACCTCCCGCTACGAGAAGCGCGGCATCGCCACCCATCTGCCGGTTTGGGATGCCTCTGAGTGCCTGCAGTGCAACATGTGCTCCTTCGTCTGCCCCCACGCCGTCATCCGTCCGTTCCTGCTGGACGAGGGTGAGGTCAAGGCCGCGCCTGTGGACATGACGCTGGTGGACGCTGTCTCTTATACACATCTGACGCTGCCGACGATCGCATAAGTGTAGAT
>URVR01000098.1 GCA_900551355.1 uncultured Eubacteriales bacterium
ATCTACACTTATGCGATCGTCGGCAGCGTCAGATGTGTATAAGAGACAGGGGGTGGTATCATGAAGCGGAAAAGACAAGGCGCGGCAGGGAGGGAGACGGGATGCGGAAGGATGAGCGGGTACGGCTGCGGCTGGCGGGACTGGCGGAGGGGCCGGTGCCGATGGCGGCGCTGCTGGGCGTGCAGAGCCAGTTCCTGCGCTGCTCCCGGTGGGCGGCAGGGCTGCGAGGCATCGACCTTGACCGGGACGAGACGGCGTATTTCCGGGCGTGGACACTGCGGGGCACCATGCACATCCACGCGGCGGCTGACTACGGCCTGTATATGCACGAGGGGAACCGGTCGCCCTACATCCGGGAGTACTGGGCGGACGATACGCTGCTGTCCGCCGGTGAAAAGGAGAGAGCGGCGGAGCGGATGCTGCGGCTCATCGAGAGCGGCGTCACCGCCCGGAAGGACATCATGGAGGACTTCCGGCAGGGCGGAGCCGCAGAGGCGGCGATGGACTATCTGTTCAACGCGTGGGGCGGCCTGCCCCGGGTGCTGATGGAGCGGGGGCAGATTGTACAGACCGTGTCGGAGGAGCTGCGCTACCGGCTGGCGCCGCAGACCGCGCCTCTGGCGGCGGAGGAGGCCGAGCTGGAGCAGATGCGGCGGTATCTCGCGGGATACGCACCCTGCGGCGTGGAGGACGCGGCTTACTTTTTCCGGTACGGCAAGGGAAAGTGCCGGAAGCTGATGGAGGCCGCTTCTGCCGTGTCGGCAGGGAGGCTGTACTGGGAGGACGGTCTGGTCTGCCGCCGGGACGCGGAGCCGGGCGGGCAGGGCGTGTATGTGCTGCCGTCCTTTGACCCACTGCTGGTGGGGTACGAGAAAAAGACCAACCCCATGGTGCCGCTGGAGTACCTGCGGGATATCTACACCTTGCAGGGCATCATCCGGCCGGTGATCGTGGCGGGCGGGCAGTGCGCCGCCGTGTGGCGGGTGAAGCGGGAGACGGTGTATGTGCGGCCTTTCCGGGACAGTGCGCACATCCCGGCGGAGGCGGAGGAGCAGCTGCGGCGGCTGACGGGCTGCGGCGCAGTGGTGTATGAATAAGGAACCCCCGCGGCCTTCGGGCTGCGGGGGCGTTTGCTCAGGCGGTAGGCGCGTCGTAGGTCACGTCGTATTCGCTCCACTCGCTGTCTCATCCTATGCGGCGGGCAGGGGGGAACGGAGACGGCAAAGCGCACCGGCCCCGAGGGGAGCCGGTGCGCTTTTGATGAGTCCGATAATTTTGGTCGTCATTGCTTTTTCCTCCAGTTGAGCAGCAGGGCTGAATTTGTGATGACCAGCACAGAGCCGGCATTGTGAACAAGTGCGCCGATAACAGGGTTCAGGGTGCCGATGATGGCCACCTCGCCGGCGGCGAAGTCCTCCCCGATGCAGACGGAGGCGATGAGGGCCAGGGACACCAGCACGTCGGCCTTGATGTCGAAGGCGGTGACGAGGCCGATGACGGCCTCCAGTATGATGGGGATGCCGCAGAGGATGATGGCCACCCACGCGGCGTCAAAGGGCAGCGGCAGCAGCCGGAAGATACTGACCAGCAGCGCGAGGCCGGAGAGGATCAGGAACACGATGTCCTTTTTCGTGCCGCCCAGCTCCAGCAGCGATTCCAGCTTTTCCGTGGCCTTTTTCATGGCAAGGCTCCTTTCTCTATGCACATATACCCCTATGGGTATATGTGCGTTATACATATGGGGGTATGGGTTGTCAAGAGGGGAAAAGAAAGACCGGCTCCTGAGGGAGCCGGTCTGCGCGGTCACTGCATATTGGCGAAGCGCTCCACCGCCTTGGTGAAGCTCTCGATGGTCTTGTCCGCGTCGCCGTGCTGGATGCCGTCCCGGACGCAGTGCTGGATATGACCCTCCAGCACCACCTTGCCGCAGCCGTTGAGGGCGGATTTGGCGGCGTTGATCTGGGCCAGCACGTCCTCGCAGGGGACGTCCTCGTCCACCATGCGGTCGATGGCCTGCACCTGTCCGATGATCTTTTTCAGCCTGCGATGCAGGTTCTCCGCGTCCATGCACTGTTTCATAGCCGTGCCTCCTTACCGGTAGGGGTATATGTTACAGTATACACGGGGAGGGGGGAGATGTCAAATAAAAGCGTCCTGCCGCCATACGGCGGCAGGACGGGGAGGTGCGGTGTTATTCCCACTCTACGGTGGCGGGGGGCTTGGAGGTGATGTCGTAGCAGATGCGGTTGATGTGCTTGACCTCGCCTACGATGCGGCCGGAGACCTTATCCAGCAGCTCGTAGGGCAGGCGGGACCATGTAGCGGTCATGAAGTCCTGAGACTGCACCGCCCGCAGTGCCAGCGTGTAGTCGTAGGTACGCTCGTCGCCCATGACGCCCACGCTGCGCAGGTCGGTGAGCACGGCGAAGAACTGGCTGGTGGTGCGGTCCAGACCCGCCAGCTTCATCTCCTCGCGGAAGATGGCGTCGGCATCCCGCAGGATGGACAGCTTCTCCTCGGTGATCTCACCGATAACGCGGATGGCAAGGCCGGGGCCGGGGAAGGGCTGGCGCCACACCAGCTCGTCGGGCAGGCCCAGCTCGGTGCCCAGCTGGCGCACCTCGTCCTTGAACAGGCGGCGCAGCGGCTCCACGATCTCCTTGAAGTCCACGCAGTCGGGGAGGCCGCCCACGTTGTGGTGGCTCTTGATGACGGCAGACTCGCCGCCCAGACCGGACTCCACCACATCGGGGTAGATGGTGCCCTGGGCCAGGAAGTCCACGGCGCCGATCTTTTTGGCCTCCTCCTCAAAGACGCGGATGAACTCCTCACCGATGATCTTGCGCTTGCGCTCGGGATCGGTGACGCCGGCCAGCTTGCCCAGGAACCGGGGGCCGGCGTTGACGCGGCGGACGTCCACATGGAACTGGTGCTTCATGACCTGCTCCACCTGATCGCCCTCGTCCTTGCGCAGCAGGCCGTGATCCACGAAGATGCAGGTCAGCTGGTCGCCCACGGCGCGCTGGAGCAGGGCGGCGGCTACGGAGCTGTCCACGCCGCCGGAGAGGGCCAGCAGCACGCGGCCGCTGCCGATCTGGCGGCGGCACTCGGCCACGGCGTCCTCCAGATAGGAGGCCATAGACCACTCGGGCCGGAAGCCGCAGATGCGGTACAGGAAGTTCTGGAGGATCTCCTTGCCGTATTCGGTGTGGAGCACCTCGGGATGGAACTGTACGCCGTACAGGTTTTTCCCGGCGCAGCAGACGGCGGCGTGCTGGCAGCCGTCGGTATGGGCGATGGCCGCGAAGCCGGGGGCCAGCTGCTCCACCTCCACGCCGTGGCTCATCCAGCACACGGACGTCTCGGGCACACCCTCAAACAGGGGGGAGGCGCCGTGGGTCAGCTGGATCTTGCCGTACTCCCGGGTCTCCGCCTTGCGGCACTGGCCGCCCAGCAGGTGCATCATCAGCTGCTGGCCGTAGCAGATGCCCAGCACGGGGATGCCCAGCTCAAACAGGGACTTGTCCACCATGGGGGCGTTGGGCTCGAACACGGTGGCGGGGCCGCCGGTGAAGATCAGCGCATCGGGGGCGAAGGCGCGCACCTCGTCCATGGAGATGCGGTAGGACTTGATCTCGCAGTAGACGCCGCATTCGCGGACGCGGCGGGCCACCAGCAGGTTATACTGGCCGCCGAAATCCAAGACAAGGACTTTCTTCATGTCAGGTACCCTCCCGGAAGCGGATCACGCCGTCCTCGGCGCTGTCGATGATGGCCAGGGAGTGGATGGGGTAGCCCTCCCGGCGGAGGCTGTCGCCGCCGTCCTGGAAGCCCTTCTCCACGGCAACACCGATGCCGGCCAGCGTGGCGCCGGCCTTGTTGACGATGTCGATGAGGCCGCGCATGGCGTAGCCCTTGGCCATGAAGTCGTCGATGATGAGCACACGGTCATCGGCGTGGATCCAGTCCTGGGACACCAGCAGGGTCACTTTCTTTTTATAGGTATAGGAAAAAATATCGCTCTGGTACAGGCCGCCCTCGATATTGTCGCTCTTGGCCTTCTTGGCGAAAACCATGGGGACACCATATCTCTCGGCGCAGATCGTAGCCAGAGCGATACCGCTGGCCTCGGCGGTCAGCACCATCGTGATATTCTTTACATCGAAATACTTGGCAAATTCGTCCGCAATAGCGCCCATCAGGGCCGTATCCACCCGATGATTGAGAAAACCGTCCACCTTGATGATGTCCCCGGGGAGAACACGCCCCTCCCGCAGGATGCGCTCCTTCAGCTGCTGCATGGTCACCACTTCCTCTCAAAAAGTATTAGCTCTATACTGCCCGATTTCGGGCAGAAAAGCAACAGGGAAAAATGCAGAATATTCCAGCGGTTTTTCCGGTTTTTTGTGGGTTTTACCGGAGGCGAGAGCCTTGCTTATGCCTGCGAGAGGCTCTCCTTAACGAAAGCGGCGAAGCGCTCCGCCGCCGCGGTCTGGGGCACGTCCCGCAGCATGCACATATCCACGGAGCGGGGCGGCACCTGGAACGAGGTCTGGAGCTTGCGCAGGCGGCCGCTCTCCAGCTCGCGGGTGACGAATTCCTCCGTGACGCCGGCCACGCCGAAGCCGATGGCGGCCAGATCCACCAGCAGGCTGCGGGCGCCCAGCTCGATCTCCGGGTTCAGCTTCAGGCCGTTCTGGAGGAAGAAGCGCTCCAGATACAGGCGGCTGGAGGCCTTGCGCTCCAGCAGGATCAGGGGGAAGGCGGAGATCTCCTCCAGAGAGTAGACGTGGCCGAAGTCGCAGGGATACTCGGCGCCGGCCACGAAAATGGAATGGGTGGGGAAGCAGGGGTGCGCCTCCAGCGATGTCATATCCGTGGGCGTGCTGGCAAAGGCGATGTCCACCTTGCCGGAGCGCAGCAGCCCCAGTACCTTGTGGCTGCGGCCGGAGATGATCTGGATGTGGATGGCGGGGTGCTCCTTGTGGAAGCTGTCCAGATAGGGCAGCAGGAACTGGCTGGTAACGGTGTCGCTGGCGCCGATGACCAGCTGGCCCATTTGCAGCTCCCGGGTCTGGGACAGCTTGGCCTCGCCGGTCTCCAGCAGGCCCATGGCGCTGCGGACGTACTCGTAGAGCATCTTGCCCTCCGCCGTCAGCGTGACGCCCCGGGAGTTCCGGGAGAACAGACGGGTCTGCAGGTCGTTTTCCAGCTGCTTGATGGACTGGCTCACCGCCGACTGGGAGATATACAGCGCCTGGGCCGCGGCGGTGATGTTGCCCACCTCGGCCACTTCCTTGAACACACGATACGATTCCAGCTTGACAGACATGCCACGGCCTCCTATTAGAAAAACATGATATAGTACAATGTGCTATCTGCTATGATTATACCAAGAAACGGGGAGAATGCAAGGGTAAATTTGCGTTTCCGGGCGCGGTTTGGCGCTTGCATAAGCGGCGGCTATGTGGTAATATAAACAGGTTGGAAGCAGAGAAAAGGAGAATTTGCATGAGAAAGCTGAAAGAAATATGGCTGGGGCTGGATGTCATCAACCGGGTGATCCTGGTCACGGGTATTCTGGCGTGCATCTGGTTCGTGGTCAAGGGCCGCGGGCTGTACGGCATAGCGCTGGCGGTGCTGATGGGCATGCTGATGGTCAGCCGGAAGGGCAACCGGGAAAAGCGGCTGGGCCGCCTGTACGGCGGGTTCCATTTCCACATGCCGGACGGCGAGATCGTGCCGGTCTCCTTTGACCAGGTGAAGTCGGAGTATACCCACGGCCAGCAGAGCAAGTACGCCGGACGGAAGGTGACGCTGCGCTTCCCGTGGTGGCACCTGGATCTGGACGGCCACGGCGACACCGGCTTCGGGCTGCTGATCCACTTCGACGGCAATGACGAGGCCATGGCGGAGGCCAAGACCCTGCGCCCCGGCGACTTTGTGTCCGTTACCGGCGAGATCGTGCCCGCCGGCAAGGCGTATTTCTACATCGGCAACGTCACCGAGCTGCGCCGCGCATCGGAAAAGGAAGGTTTCCCCGGCGGGGAATCATAAATATTGTGGCAAAAGACAAAGGAGTGTTTACTATGAGTTTCATGATCGAGACTTCCGCCCGTCACATCCATCTGACCCAGGAGACGGTGGAGAAGCTGTTCGGCAAGGGCTATGAGCTGACCATCCGCAAGCCCCTGTCCTATCCCGGCCAGTACGCCTGCAACGAGCGTCTGACCATCGTTGGCCCCAAGAAGGAGATGGGCAATGTGTCCATCCTCGGTCCCGTCCGCAAGGCCGATCAGGTGGAGGTCTCCGCCACCGACGCCCGCACCCTGGGCATCGACGCACCTGTCCGCGAGAGCGGCGACGTCAAGGGCTCCGGCGCATGTAAGCTCATCGGGCCTGCCGGTGAGCTGTCTCTTATACACATCTCCGAGCCCACGAGACGTAGAGGAATCTCGT
>URVR01000099.1 GCA_900551355.1 uncultured Eubacteriales bacterium
CGAGATTCCTCTACGTCTCGTGGGCTCGGAGATGTGTATAAGAGACAGTCCTTGATGGCCAGCATATGAGCGCCCCGCTTTTCCAGCTCCTTGGCGAGGTTGACATAATATTTCAGTGTGTATTTGTCCTTCGTCTCGTCCAGAATATCGCCGGTGTAGCACATGGTGGCCTCCAGCAGCTTGTTCTGGCGGAGCACCTCCTCCATGGCCACCTCCATGCCCGGCACCCAGTTCAGGGAGTCGAAGACGCGGAACACGTCGATGCCGCGCCGGGCGGCCTCCTCCACGAAGGCGCGCACCAGATTGTCGGGATAGTTGGCGTAGCCCACCAGGTTGGAGCCGCGCAGCAGCATCTGGAACGGGATGTTGGGGATCTTCTCACGCAGCAGGCGCAGACGCTCCCACGGGGACTCATGGAGGAAACGGTAGGCCACGTCGAAGGTGGCGCCGCCCCACATCTCCAGCGAGAAGCAGTCCCGCAGGATGTCGGCCACGCCGTCGGCGCCCTTGACCATGTCGCGGGTGCGCATGCGGGTGGACAGCAGGCTCTGGTGGGCGTCCCGCATGGTTGTGTCGGTGAGCAGCAGCTTCTTCTGGGACAGCACCCACTGCTTCACGGCCTCGGGGCCCTCCGCATCCAAAAGCTGCTTGAGGCCGGGCCCCAGCGGCTCCTTCGCCTCCGGGAAGCGGGGGATGTCGTACTGATGGCGCTCGGCATTGGGATTGGCCACCTGGATCTCGGAGATATAGCGCAGGACGCGGGTGGCGCGGTCGCGGGAGTCCATCAGCTCGAACAGCTCCGGCGTCTCGTCGATGAATTTGGTGTGGCACTGGCCGCTGATGAACGTGGGATGGGCCAGAATGTTGGTGACAAAGGGGATGTTGGTCTTGACGCCCCGGACGCGCACCTCGTTGATGGCGCGGGCGGCCTTGCGGCAGACAGCGGGGAACGTGCGGTCCCAGCTGGTGACCTTCACCAGCAGCGAGTCGTAATACGGGGAGATGACGGTGCCCACGCCCACGTTGCCGCCGTCCAGACGGACGCCGAAGCCGCCGGGCGAATGGTAGGCCGTGATCTTGCCGTTGTCGGGGGCGAAGTTGTTGGAGGGGTCCTCCGTGGTGACGCGGCACTGGATGGCGTAGCCGTCGAAGTGGACATCCTCCTGCTTCGTCAGTCCGATCTCCGGGCAGCTCAGGGGGTAGCCGGCAGCCACCAGCAGCTGGGCACGGACGATGTCCACGCCGGTGACCATCTCGGTGACGGTGTGCTCCACCTGAATACGGGGGTTCATCTCGATGAAGTAGTAGTTCCCGGACTTATCCACCAGGAACTCCACGGTGCCGGCGCTGACGTAGCCCACGGATCTGGCGATCTTCACCGCGTCACGGCGCAGGGCCTCCACCGTGGCCTGCGGCACAGACCAGGCGGGGGCGAACTCCACCACCTTCTGATACCGGCGCTGGAGGGAGCAGTCACGCTCGCCCAGGTGGTAGACATTGCCGTACTTGTCGGCCAGGATCTGCACCTCGATGTGCTTGGGCTCCACCAGGTACTTCTCCATGAAGATGTCGCCGCAGCCGAAGGACTTCTCCGCCTCGCTGTGGACCAGCTCGTAGGCGGTCCTGACCTCCTCGGGCCGGTCGCAGCGGCGCATGCCACGGCCGCCGCCGCCGGCGGCCGCCTTCAGTATCACGGGGAAACCGAAGCTGACGGCCTTTTCCAGCGCGTCGTCGGCGTCCTTCAGGGGTTCGGTGCAGCCGGGGATGATGGGCACGCCGCACCTGACGGCGATCTCCTTGGCGCTGAGCTTATCGCCCATCTGGGCCAGCACCTCGGAGGACGGGCCGACGAACAGGATGCCGTTCTCCTCGCAGGCACGGGCAAAGTCGGCATTCTCGGACAGGAAGCCGTAGCCGGGATGGATGGCGGTGACGCCCCGGCGGCGGGCAAGGCTGATGATGCCGGGGATATCCAGATACGCGCCCAGCGGGGACTTCTTCTCCCCCACCAGATACGCCTCGTCCGCCTTGGTGCGGAACAGAGAATAAGTGTCTTCGTTGGAATAGATGGCCACGGTGTGGAGGCCCAGATCGTAGCAGGCGCGGAAAATGCGCACCGCGATCTCGCCGCGGTTGGCGACCAGCACCTTTTTGAGCTGTGTAGTCTGCATAAGCCGGTCTCGCTCCTTCCTGCCGTGCCGCTGGCACGGTCTTGTTTTTCTCCATTATACACGGTTATCCACCTCTGCGCCAGACGGAAAATGTGTAGAAATGCACAGGTTTCCCGTCAGGAAAATTTGGGACTTCTGCGAGGGGCGTGGACAAAGAACGCCCGCCTGTCCATGACAGGCGGGCGCAGTGGTTCAGTTGGTCATGCCGCCGCCTACATCCTTGCCCAGATCGCAGGTGTAGACCCAGCGGACCACGTCGCCGTTTTGCAGCTGGTAGCGGGAGCAGCCGTAGTTGGGGAACCAGTCGTTGACGGCGTACATCCAGCCGGACAGGCTGCCGGCGTCGAACTCGTAGAGGTTGCCGATGCCCTCGATATAGGCGCTGTTGTAAAGGGGCGTGAAGCTGGACTCCATGTGGAGCTTATTGTCCCGGCAGACGCGCTGGAGCACATCGAAGGCGCTCTCTCCGGCGGAGAAGGTGACCTGCGTCTCCGGCAGGAGCACGCCGTCCGCCGGCACCAGCGGCCGCTTGTTCTGCGCCAGCTTGTCCATGTTGTCCAGCAGGGCGGCGCAGGAGATGGAGACGGTGCAGGTATAGGAAGTGTTCTCATCCACCTGTGCGTCCTCCGGCTCCACCGGCTGGGGCTTGCCCGCCGGCACGGGGTCGGTCTGGTAGGCGTCCTGGGCCGCGGCGGTCATGTCGAACAGGCGGGACTGGCCCTTGGTGAAGCGGTCATAGGCCGCCAGGGCGTAGAAGCCCTGCTCCGTGGCCATATCGTCCGGGGCGGTCTGCTCCGCGATGTGGCGGAAGCCGCCGCCCTCCAGGGCAAAGGCGGCCAGCGCGTCCAGCACCGTGGCGCCGTCCTTCAGGAAACGGCTGTCGGTGAGGGGGTCGATGCCGAGGGAGGTCAGGGCCACCAGCACCTGGGCCGCAGATTCACAGTTCTCCGTGCCCCAGCTGGCAAAGCCGCCGGTGGGCAGCTGGCTGTCGGACAGCAGCTGCAGGGCGGCGTCCACCGCCGTCCGGACGGCGGCATCCTCCGTATAGGGAGCCAGCGCCGTCAGCGCCATGGCGGTGATATCCACATCCAGCGTGTCGCCCAGCAGCGTCCAGCCGCCGTCGGCGCAGCGGGAGGACAGCACCTCCGACACCAGCGCGGCGCGGGTCACAGGCTCCGCGCCCTCCGCAGGGGCGGGGTCGGGGTACGCGCCGCTGTCCAGCGCGATCAGCGCCCAGATGGGGCCGTTGAGGCCCTGACGGTGGAGATACTCCATGTCGCCCAGCCCCGCCGTCAGATCCACGCCGTCCACGTCGGCGGCGCTGTGTCCGGCGGCGGTGACGCCCAGAATGGTGCGGGCGTTCTCCGTGGACTTGTTGGGGTCCAGGCGGTTCCCGTCCGCCTGCGCCGCGTAGGCCGCGGCGGACTCGTAGTAGACGGCGGCGGTCTCGCGGGACAGCAGGCCGGCGGCGTGAAGCCCCACCACCGCCCAGTCGCCGCCCACAGAGCCGGCGGCGGGGGCATCCTGGGACAGCAGATACTCCCCGGTCTGGCGGTAGGCGGTCTGCCATGGGGCCTCCTCCCCGCCGGACTGCGCGCCGCAGGCGGTGAGCAGCAGGCTCACTGCCAACAGCAGGGGCAGCATGATCTTTTTCATGACGGCGCGGAACGACTCCGCCAGCGCTCTCTCAATGACCGGTCCGTTTGTCATGCCTCCTCCCTCCCCTTCGCTGTTTTTTCTCTCAATAATCCGCGTTGAGCCACGGCTTCTGGCCCCAGTGCAGCAGGCGGGCCAGCTCCTGTGCCCTGTCGGGATCGTCCGTCTGGGCGGCGCCCAGCCGCAGCAGTCCCTCCAGATCGCAGGAGCCCATCAGTAGGGATGTCAGCTCCCCCTGGCGGCAGGTGACGGTGACGTCCGCCGCCGCGTCCGCCGCCGCCACGGCCCAGCGCCCTTGCGAAAAGGCGATGGGCAGGCACTGCTCCGCGCCGGTCAGCTCGTCCCGGCAGCGGAATGCCGCCGTCAGCGTACCCTGGGGGAATGGGCGGTAGGCGGTCTTTTCCACGAAGGCCGGGCCGTCCGTCAGCTTGAACATGGTGCCCACGGCGGAGACATTGGTCTGCAGAAAGCCGTAGTCGATGTAGTTCCTGGACACATCCTGCGGGTCGTGCAGCAGGTGGTGGAAATCCTCCTCGCCGGTGCGGAGGATCACGGTCTGGGCCAGATCCTCCTGCAGCTTCAGGCCGCCCAGCAGGGCGCGCAGCACGGCGCCGTCCTCATAGATCAGCTCCTCCACGCTGAGGCGGTTCTGGGTGTAGTTGGTGTCGCTGGCGCTTTCGAAGCGGTAGGCCGCGTAGCCCCGCAGCGTACCGCCGTCATCATACCAGCCCAGACGCCGCACCTGCACATCCGTCCGTGCGGCACGCAGCTCCTCATCGAACTTCTCCACCATGCCGTGGTTTTTGGCGGCAAAGCGGCGCTGACAGGCCATGGCCGCATCGAAATCCTCCGGCGGCAAAAGCCGCAGGCGGCGCCGGGCCGCCGCGTCGGGTCTGGGCAGCACCGACGTGGGCAGGCGGTATTCGTACAGCTTGCCGGCGAAGCCGTAGCCCATCCGGCGGTAGAAGTCGATGCGGAACGGCAGCAGCAGCGTCAGCAGCGCGCCGTTCCGCCGGGCGTAGTCCTCGAAGTACCGCACCATGGCCAGCGCCGCCCCCTTCTTCTTGTGGAGCGGGTGGACCTCCAGCGCCATCAGGCCGCAGGCGGGCTGCATCCGCCCGAAGAAATTCATGGAGAACAGGATGAGCTTCATGGTGGCGATGAGCGTACCGTGCTCGAAAAGGCCCACCGTGCGGGTCTGGGTGTCCTCCCGCAGCTCGGTGAGGTGCTTGGTGCGGTAGTGGGCGCGGCATTCGGCGTCCAGCGCCTTGTAGGCCGGATAGGAGTTGAGATAGATGTCCAAATACGCCTCGATGTCCCCCTCCGTCAGAGGGCGGATGTCCCAGCCGCGGGACGCCATGTCGCTGTTCATAGGCCGTGCTCCTTTCGTCGTGTTTCGTATATGCCGATTATACCGCTTTTTCCGGCGGTTGGCAATAAAAGATGACCGGCCAGAGGCCGGTCATCTTCTGCGTTATTCGTGCGCGCGCTTGCGGCGCAGCAGCAGTGCCGTGCCGGTGCAGCTGCTCGCGCTATGGCCGCGTAGACCAGGCCCGCGTCGCCGGTGGCCGGGGGCGTGGTGTCCTTGACGGCAGGTCTGCTGTCAGGGCTGCCGGGGGTGGTATAGCCGATGGCGAAGCTGACCTGCTGGCCATATTCCTTGCTGGTATAGACCTTATCGTTGTCGGGCAGGGTGACGTCCTGCAGCAGCGTCACGGTAGAGCCGTCCCCCGCCGCTTCAAGGGCGGCGGGCAGGGAGGCGTACCCCGTGTCGCCGATCCTGGCGACGACGGTGTCCTCGCCGGTGGTGTAGACACCGGCGGTGCCTGCGCCGCTGTCCGGGGTGTCCTGTGGCGACGGCAGCACCTCGGCCCACGCGGCGGCGGGCACAATGCTGAACGCCATCACAAGGCACATCAAAAGGCTGATGATGCGTTTTTTCATGCTCTCTTTCCTTTCTGCGTATGCTTGCTGTTTTCTCTCATCCTGGCGGTGTATTTCTATCTTATTATTTTACCGATCTTCCAGAGTTTGTTAATCATACCGAAGTATGATTCCGCATTTTTCGCCCCGGAACGGCGGCTTGCTTTTTCCGCCCGGGTGCCGTATACTGGGTGGGAGAAAACGTTCCGGGAACGGGGGCGCGGCACGGCGCTGCCCTGCCCGCAAAAAGGAGCTGATGTGCGTGGAATTCTGGAAGATGAACGGCGCGGGCAACGACTTTGTGATCGTGGACAACCGACGGATGGGGCTGCCCGATGCGGCGTGGCCGGAGATCGCCCGCGCCCTGTGTGAGCGGCACCTGTCCATCGGCGCGGACGGCCTGATGGTGGTGGACGCCTCCGACAGGGCGGACTACCGGATGCGCTACTACAACGCCGACGGGTCGCTGGGCGAAATGTGCGGCAACGGCGCCCGGTGCATCTGCCGCTACGGCTATGAGAACGGGCTGGCTGAGGAGGTGCAGGTGGTGGAGACCACCGCCGGGCTGGTCACCGGCTGGCGGCTGGATCCGCGGAACTACCGGATCCGGCTGAATGACCCCTCCGTCATCCGGCTGGACGCCGCCGCCGACATCGACGGTACGG
>URVR01000100.1 GCA_900551355.1 uncultured Eubacteriales bacterium
TCTACACTTATGCGATCGTCGGCAGCGTCAGATGTGTATAAGAGACAGGGCTGGGGCAGCGGCTCCAGCGGCGGCGTGGGCGTGCCGGTGAGGGCGTAGGTCAGCTCCAGACGGAGGCTGACGCCCAGGCCGAACCGGGACACGGCGCTGTCGGCGTTGTAGTCGTAGGTGTAGAGGGCGGCGTTGGGGCCGAAGCGGCACACCGCCGCAGCGCTGCCAATGGTCACCGCGGAGATCGCGGCCACGAACAGCAGGGCCGGACGGCTCATCCGGAGATCCTGCACGATCAGGCGGCGCAGGAGAACGGCCAGCACGAAGGGTACCAGCGCCAGCAGGATGAAGGGCAGCCGGGGCAGCACCACATCGGGAATGGTGCCGGCAAAGTCACTGATGACGTGGCCGGTCATGGTGACCATGAACGTCATGGCGAAGTAGGATTTGAAGTAGCTCTTGCAGCAGTACTCGATGCAGACATACACCGACCACAGCAGGATCACGGCCAGACCGGCCCAGCGGGTGGCCTTACGCCACGGCAGCAGGTTGGCCAGCAGGCTCAGCAGCAGGCCGCTGCCCAGCGCCGACAGGGCAATGGGCAGCAGCGCCGTGTCGAAAAAGGACACGGTGGTATCGAAGGCCCGCAGCAGCAGCTCGTGATACAGCAGCGCCAGCGGGAAATAAATCCAGTTCAGAGGCCCCCGGGGGACGCTGGAGGTGTCCAGCCGGGAGGCAACGTGTTCGGGCATGGTGTGTTCCGCCTTGTTGATGCCGGCAATACCGGCAGAATATCCCTTATTCTAACACAGTGCGCGGAAAACTGCAACTGTCGATTCAGTCATCCCAGCCCACTTTTCCCCGGTGGCCGAAGGAGATGGCATCCCGGCCGTATTTGCCGCGGATGGCGTCCATGGCGGACTCCAGATGCTCCTGCCGCTGGTCGCGCCGGGGCGCGTCGCCGGCCAGCAGGTCCAGCTGCTGGTAGGAGTCGGCGCTGTCGGTGATGTACAGGGCGGTGACGGACAGCAGGCGGATGGGAGTGGGCGCCTTCCAGATCTGGCCCGTCAGCTCCAGCGCCGCGTTGTAGATGTCCCGCATCAGATGGGTGGGGCCGGGCAGGCGCATCTGGCGGCTGACCGTGCGGAACTGGGCGTCCCGGACGCCCACGGACACGCCGCCGCAGTACAGCCCCTGCTGCCGCAGGCGGGCGGCCACGCTGTCGCTGAGCATCTGGAGGCCGCCGCGCACCTGCTCCCAGCGGGTCAGATTCTCCGGGAACGTGGTGCTGTTGCCCACGGATTTCACCGGCTCCTGCTCATGCTGGGGACGGACGGGGGCGTCGTCCAGCCCGTTGGCGTAGCGGTAGAGCTGGATGCCCGCCTTGCCCATGAGCTGCTCCAGCATCTCCGGCTTGCAGGCGGCCAGCTGGCCGATGGTCTCCACGCCGAACTGGGCCAGCGTGCGCTTTGCGGCGCGGCCCACGAACAGCAGGTCGCCCACCGGCAGGGGCCACACTATGTCCCGCCAGTTCTCACGGGAGATGACGGTGGTGGCGTCGGGCTTTTTGTAGTCGCTGCCCAGCTTGGCGAACACCTTGTTGAAGGACACGCCCACGGAGATGGTCAGTCCCAGCTCCTGCCGGAGCCGGGCGCGGATGCCGTCCGCCAGCTGCCGGGCGTCGCCGCCGAACAGGTGGAGGCTGCCGGTGACGTCCAGCCAGCTCTCATCGATGCCGAAGGGCTCCACCAGGTCGGTGTACTGGCCGTAGATGGTGTTGACCCGGCGGGAGTAGTCGGCATACAGGCTGTGGTGGGGCGGCAGCAATATCAGGTGGGGACACTTCTGCCTGGCCTGCCACACCGTCTCCGCCGTCTGGACGCCCATCTGCTTGGCGGGTTCGTTTTTGGCCAGAATGATGCCGTGGCGGGAGGCGGGGTCGCCGCAGACAGCCACCGGCACGTTTTGCAGCGCCGGTTTTTCCAGCAGCTCCACCGACGCGAAAAAGCAGTTCAGGTCGCAGTGGAGAATGATGCGGTCGGCCATGGCGGCGCCCCCTTTAAATGGAATGTTTGTTCTATTATAGCACGGGGCGCGGCGTTTGAAAAGAGGAAAAAACAGGCGGACGCGCAAAGCGCGTCCGCCTGTCAGAGATTTTTGACCGCCGGGATGCTTATTTGTGGAGCAGGGGGCTGAGGGGCTTGTAGATCAGGAAGCACAGCGCCACGTCCAGAAGGCCCTTGCACAGGGTGAAGGGCACGTTGAACACCAGCAGGCAGTTGAACAGGGCGTTGCCGGTGGGGATCTGCGCTACGGTGCCCAGAATGGCCTCGTACATCCCCACGATGCCCTCCAGCGGCAGGCCGTACAGCACCACATAGGCGGGGTAGACGATGAAGTAGTTCAGGGGCAGGCTGATAAGCGCCATGGCGGCGGCGCCGGCCACAGAGCCCCACAGAGCGCCGGAACGGTTCTTGTGCTTCTTGTAGATGATACCGGCGATGAAGGCGAAGGTAGCGCCCAGCAGGAAGTTGGACAGCTCGCCCACGCAGGCGCTGGAGCCGAAGGGCAGGTGCAGCAGGTTCTTCACAAACTGGATGGCGACGCCATAGACGGGGCCGAGGGAGAATGTGCCAAGCAGGGCGGGCAGGTCGGAGATGTCCAGCTTGACGAACGCGGGCATGACGGGGATGGAGAACTCCACGAACTGGAGGACGGCGGCCACCGCTGCCAGCAGGGCGGCGACCGCGATACGATGGGTCTTTTGCTTCTGAGCCATAAAAAAACACTCCTTCTTGATGATAAACACCCGGGAAATTGCCTTCCAAGGTGTACGCATCAAAAAAGAGCATTACAAAAATGCCATACACGCCTTCTCTCATCCAGACTATACTGTCGGTACCGGAATCGCACCGGTTCCTGCGGCTCACGCCGCTCGCGGACTATACCGCCGGTGGGGAATCACACCCCGCCCCGAAGACAAATATGCGGTTGTTTTCGACTCATATGATACACCATGCTCCCATAAAATGCAACTGTTTTCTTTATGGGATCGGAACATATCGCATATCGGAAAATAATTATCGAATTACGATAAAAAATAATTGACAAACGATATGCACTGTGCTATGCTGACCACAGAAAGGATGTGGTGATATGAAGCGTATCGAGCATAAGAGGCTGGCAGCCTTGCTGCGTATCGGCCTTGTGATCGCGGCGGTGGTATGCGCGGCCATCTTCTTCTGGTTCCTGCCGGAGCTGGGACGAGGTATCGCCGAGGCCGACCCGGAGTTTGCGTGGGCGTTCTGGCCGTGCCTTGCCTTTGCATGGCTGTTCGCGGTGCCGGTATTCTGGGCGATGGCCCTGATG
The DNA here is from genome assembly GCA_900551355.1 of uncultured Eubacteriales bacterium. Taxonomy (GTDB): domain Bacteria; phylum Bacillota; class Clostridia; order Oscillospirales; family Oscillospiraceae; genus Vescimonas. The sequence goes on from URVR01000100.1 coordinate 3,361, forward strand.
TGGGCGGTCTTTGGCCGCATCGGACGGGGCGAGGCGTTTTGCCGGGAGAACGCACGGGCGCTGCGTACCGTGTCCCGTCTGGCGTTTTGCGACGCGGTGCTGGTGCCTGTGGGCGTGATCGTGCTGGGGCTGCTGGGCGCCGGCTCACCGGGACTGACGGTGATCCTCATGCCCGCCGGCACCATGGTGTGCGCGCTGGTGGGCGTGATGGCCATGGCGCTGAGTCGTCTGGTGGCGGACGCGGCGGCGCTGCAGGACGAGAGCGACCTGACGGTGTGAGGTGGCGGTATGATCGTATTTCATATAGACGTGATGCTGGCAAAGCGGAAAATGAGCCTGACGGAGCTGAGCGAACGGGTGGGCATCACCATGGCGAACCTGTCCATCCTCAAGACCGGCAAGGCAAAGGCCGTGCGCCTGGAGACGCTGGGGCGGCTGTGCGCCGCGCTGGACTGTCAGCCGGGAGATCTGATGGAGTTCCTGCCGGACGAGGCGGAATGACCCCTTTACAAAGTCCGGCTTTTTGGGTACAATAAGCGGCGGAAGGCAGGTGACGGCATGGGGCCGAGACAGATGTCCGTGTGCTTTTCCGGCTACCGGCCGGAGAAGCTGCCGTGGGGCGAGGATGAGTCCGATCCCCGGTGCGCCGCGCTGAAAAAGCGGCTGTACGACGCGGCGGAGAGCGCCTGCGCCCAGGGCTACCGCCACTTTATCTGCGGCATGGCGCGAGGCGTGGACTTCTACGCCTGCGAGGCGGTGCTGCTGCTGCGGCGGGACTACCCCGACGTGACGGTGGAGGCCGCCATCCCCTGTCCCAGCCAACCGGAGGGCTGGCCGGAGGCGGAGCGGGCGCGCTGGCAGTCGCTGGTGGATCGCTGCGACTACGAGACGGTGGTGCAGGATCACTACGACGCCGGGTGTATGCAGCGGCGGAACCGATACATGGTGGACCACGCCGCCCTGCTCATCGCCGTCCACGACGGACAGCCCGGCGGGACGCGGCGCACCATCGAATACGCCATGCGCCGGCAGCTGGATGTGGTGATCCTGCCGCCGGTGGAAAACGAAAAGGAGACATGACCATGACAACGTATACCTATATGACAAGAGGCGTGTGCTCCCGCCGCATGACGGTGGAGTTGGAGGACGGCATCATCCGCGATGTGCGCATCGAGGGCGGCTGCAGCGGCAACCTTCAGGGCATCAGCCGTCTGATCGTGGGGATGAAGGCGGAGGACGCCATCGCCCGGATGAAGGGCATCCAGTGCGGCGGAAAGCCCACCTCCTGCCCCGATCAGCTGTCCATCGCGCTGACCCGGGCACTGGAGCAGGAGAAGCAGTAACGCATAGAAAAAAGACGACGGCACAAAGGCCGCCTGACACAAGAAAACATACGGTTTTGCCTGTGTCTATTCGGTTGAAATTCACCGAAAAAATGCCCACATGCGTCAGCATGCGGGCATTTTTGCAGCCAATTTCACCTCGAATTTACTTTGGCAAAACTGCTGCGCACCTTTTACGGCGCATGTTTTCTTATGCCAGGCGGCCTACCCGTCGCCTTTTTTACGTTTCAAGGGGGAACAGCGTCCACGGCCAGCTCTCCGGCGGGGGACAGGTCACGTCCACCGGCTTGCCGGTAACAGGGTGGGCGAAGGCCATGCGGTACGACCACAGCGCCGTGGTGCAGGGGGCCTTGCTGCCGTAGCGGATGTCTCCCAGCAGCGGCAGGCCCCGGGAGGAGAACTGCACCCGGATCTGGTGAGTGCGTCCGGTGTGGAGGCGGACCTGCACCAGCGTCAGCTCCTCGGTGCAGCCCAGGGTGGTGTAGTCCAGCGAGGCTTCCCGGACGCCCTTGCGCATCCGTTTGACCACATAGCTCTTGTTTTTGGCGGCGTCCCGGAACAGCAGATCCGTCAGGGTGGCGGACGCCTCCTGCGGGCGGCCCCGCAGCACCGCCAGATACTCCTTGGTGATGCGGCGCTCCGCCACGGCGGCGGTGAGCCGGCCTGTCACCTCCCGGCGGCGGGAGAACAGCATGACGCCGCCCACGATCTTATCCAGCCGGTGAACGGTGGCGATATAGGCGGGCTTGCCCTGCGCCCGGTAGTGCTGCCGCAGCAGGGCGGGCATGCAGGCGGCGGTGTCGCTGTCCTCCGACAGGACGCCCACGGGCTTGACGCAGAGGACGAGATGCGCGTCCTCGTACAGGATATGTAAGTCCTCCATGGCTCAGCGGCGGCGTCCGCGGTAGGCGTGCTGGTGGTAGCGCTTGCTGGACGCCTTGCCGTAGCGGCGGGTGCGGCCGTACAGCCGGAACCAGACCAGCGCGGCGATGACCAGCACCACCAGCACGATGGCGGCGATCTTCACCGGCGTCCGGGAGAAGAACTGGCCGATGGCCTTTTTGGCCAGCAGGAACCGGCTGGCGGACACGTCGGCCACGGCCAGCAGCGGAACGGTGACGTAGTCCGTGCCGTCATAAGAGATGGTGATGGTGCCCAGCTCATCCCCGGCGGTGACGGGAGCATCCACGGAGTCCACACAGCTCACGGTGCGCTGGAGCTGCTCCAGCTCCAGATCCTTGGGCAGCACCGCCTCGGCGGTGTAGGCCGGGTGGACGGCCACGGTGGCCACCTCGTTGCTCAGGGCAACGGGCACCTCGCAGATCAGCTCGTTCTCCTCCAGCACCGTGCGGTCGGAGAAGTTGTCAAAGCCCCAGTCGAACAGCCGGGCCGTCTCGGTAAAGCTCTCCACGCGGCTGCCGCCGGTCTCGGTCTTGACCTCCTCGCAGCCCAGCACCACGCTGATGAGGGTGCGGCTGCCCCGGATGGCGGAGGACACCAGACAGTGACCCGCCGCGTCGGTGGTGCCGGTCTTGATGCCCTGTGCGCCGGAGTAGAGGTAGCCGGTCATGCGCCAGTTGGAGATCAGGGCGTTGGTGCTGTGAAGCTCCCGCTCCTTGTCCGTCATGTTGGTGGCGGGCACGGTGTAGGCCCTGTCTCTTATACACATCTGACGCTGCCGACGATCGCATAAGTG
>URVR01000101.1 GCA_900551355.1 uncultured Eubacteriales bacterium
GTATAAGAGACAGGCTATGGAGCGGGTCAGGCAGCCCGTCTCGCCCTGCTTCATGTGGCTGCGCCACGGATCGGCCACCGTCAGCGTACCGCCCACGGAGATGTTGCCGTCATTGACGACATAGCCGAACGTGTCCACGGTCAGGTCGCTGTCGAATACGGCAGCCGCAGACTGGCCCACACTCAGCGTACCCTTTACCGTTACGGGCACCTCGCTCTGCAGGCGGCCCGAACCGCTGTTTTCCTCATACGCCGCTGCCACCAGCTCGCCGTCCACATCGATGGTAAAGCTGACGCTCTGCTCATCGGCAGCCGTAATATGCAGCATCTTTCCGGCGGGGACCGTCACCGTCCGCGTCAGCACATAGTCCTCGCTGAGCCGCAGCGTCACATTTTCCGTGCCTTCCTCGGCAAAGGCTTCCTCCAGCTGGTTGATATCCTCGATCACCCGCTGGTAATGCATCCAGCCGCCGTTCTCCACGACGCTGCTCTGTGCGCCGCGGATGAGACGTCCTTCCACATACAGACCGCCGCTCTGCTCCAGCACCACGGTGCCGTTCAGCTGCATGGTGCCGTATACGTTAATGCCGCTCTCCAGCGTCAGCGTCACGCCCGCCGGTACGGTAAACGTACCTGCATTGATCCGTACCCATTTGCCGTTGGGAACGGTCAGATCCCCGGTCAGCGTCAGCTCATCGCCTTGGAAGATGATACTATCGTACTTCTCCAGCGCCGCCAGCAGCTCCTCCTCCGTAGACACATTCTTCACATCGCCGCTTGGCGTCAGCGGATCATCGTTGTAGGCGAACTCGCTTCCCTCGGCATAAAGCCGGCCATTGTTCACGATGACGCCGTGATGCAGGCCGTCCTCCCAGCCCTCACCCTTGTCGGTGATGAAGCTGCACCACATCTGGCCGCTCTCGCTGACCGTCAGCGTACCGCCTATCTGCACATTGTTGTTGATATTGGCGCCGCCGTTGACTGTCATAGCGCCGTTGACGACCACCGGCGCGTTGCTGTACATCGCACCGTCCACCGTCAGCGTTCCATCGTCCTCGATGCGCACCTCCGTCACTGCGGCGTTGTCATAGAAATTCAGGTGCAGCCACGCGGGGATGGTCATCGCCTCCGCCAGCGAGAAAGTGCCGCTGCCTTCGATGACGTATACATTCAGATTCATCCAGCTGAACCGCTCATCCACGGTCAGGGAGTTGATCTCTGCCGCCACCGCCGACACTATGGCGTCGGCATCCTGCACCTGAAGCTCCTTTTTCAGGAGCAGCACGCCGTCCTTGCCGTTGGTCCAGTGGTCGTCCCAGCTGTCGGCCACCTCCAGCGGATGTCCGTCATCGACGCTGATCTCGCCGTTGTTGTTCACCTTACCGGTGGCCGTCACCGTCAGGCCGGCCTCCATGTTTGCGGAGCTGCTTTCCCGCAGAGTCAGCGTGCCCTTCACCACCACGGGGACCCACGCGGTGACATCCGTCTGACGGTAGTAGTTCTCGCCCTGCTGGCTGGGCTCCACCGTCAGGCTGCCGTTCTCACCGATGGTAAAGGTGGGCACATTCTCACTGTCCTGCAGGATCTGGAACGTCACGCCGCTGGGTACCGTCACGGCCTCGTTCAGCACCGTGTCCTCCGTCAGCAGCAGCTCTACCTGCCGTGCGCCGCTGTCCAGCGCCGCGCCCAGCTCCTCCACGTTCCGGACCTGGCTCATATAGGTGATGGAGCTCTCGCTGCCCAGCAGCGTAAAGCCCTCGCCCCGGATCAGCTGTCCCACGATACGCAGATCCGCATTCTCCGCCGTAAGGTCCAGCGTGCCGCTGGCCCGCAGGTCGCCGCGGATATGCGTCCAGCTGCGCACCGTCAGCGTACCGTCCAGCGTCAGACCGCCGCTGGCCGTCAGGTAGCCGTCGTTGGTGACAGTGCTGCCGCTGCCGATGGTCATGGGCTGCTCGATGGTCACGTTGGCGTCCGGGCCGATGGTCATAGCGCTGCCGATCAGCTTCAGGCCCGCGTAGCAGAATACCCTCGCATTGCCCTCCACCGTCAGCGTCGTATCGGTAACGGTCAGCGTATCGCTGTCGTTGGAATAGCGCTCTCCGATGTAGAGCGCCTTACCCGCCGGCACGCACAGCGCCTCCGTCAGCAGCATATCGCCCTGCATACGCAGCAGCACCTCGTCCTGCTGGGCAAAGGCCTCCGCCGCCTGCGCCGCCGTGTCCACGGCCATCAGATACCCCAGCTTCTCCTCGCCGGTCAGCGTCAGCGCCGAGCCGCGCTCCAGCTTGCCGGTGATCTGGAAATCCTTGGAGCTGCTGAGATCCACCGTGCCGTCCAGACAGGCCGTGCCGTCGATGTACACCCAGCCCTCGTTCACCAGCGTACTTCCGTGATTCATGGTCAGCACGCTGCGGATGATCATATTGCCGCTGGCCATGTTGTGCAGCCTGCCGCTGCCCACATCAATGCCGCGGTTCATGGCAACATAGCCGTTGTTCTGCAGCAGGCCGCCCGGCTGCATCTGCACCGCGCCGTTGAAAACGCCGAAGCCCTCCTCCTGCGTTTCCGTACCGGCCTCCAGCGCCAGCGTACCGGCCAGCTTCAGCGTCGCGCCGATGGTGACCGCCTGTCCGCCGGGCTGCACCGTGATAGTCCGGCCGGACGCCAGCGTGAACACGCCGGCGGTGGCCGCGTAGCCGTACTGCTTGATGAACAGCGCATCGACGCCATCGCGGCTCAGCGTCAGGTCGGCGTCCATCGTGAAGTCCATGCCGGTGCCCACCACATCGTTGCGCACCAGCAGGCAGAACTGCTCATAGTCCGCCTTCTCCGCCGCCGCCAGCTTGGCCGCCGCGGCCTGCAGGGCCGCCGTGCCGCCGGCATCCGTCACCGGCTGGGCGCACAGCACCATGCCGTAGTCTCCCGCCTTATACTGGATGTTCTCGCCGGCCGTCATGTGCCCGCGGTTGTCAAAGGTAATATCGATCTCGCTGCTGTTGCGGATGGTAGCCGCCGGGTCCACCGACCAGTCCATGGTCAGGCCGCCGCCGAGCACGTTGTCGTTCTCCAGCACGGCGGTGGCGCCCACCTCGATCATGGTGCTGCTGCGGTAGCCGCAGCCGATGGTGCCCTTGTTGTACAGCGCGCCGTTGATGGTCAGCTTATCGCCGTAGTACAGGCCCACATTTGCCTCGTCGCGCTTGACGATCTCCGCATCGCTGTTGTTGCGCACCACGCCGCCGTCGGCGATGACCATGGCCTCGCACACCACGCCGCCGTTATTCACCAGCACCGCGCCGGCCGGCACCGTCAGCGTACCGCCGACCGTGAGCACATATCCGGTCTCCACCTGCAGCATCGCACCGGCGGTCAGCGTATAGTCGCCGTCTGCGGTGATGTTGTTGGTGATGCTGACACTGCCGCTGGCGCCGTCGCTTTCCGCCGCGCTGGCCGCGTCAGCCAGCGCCGTGTTCATCTCCTCCAGCGTCCCCGCGTCCCGCGTCTTGATGTAGGTGCCGTTGTCATAGACCAGACTGCCCGGCCCCCGTACGGAATTGCCTGCGTCCAGCTCCAGCGTGCCCGCCACCGTCAGGGTCTTGCCCTCGGCCACGGACACGTCCGCGCTGCCCATCTTCACATGGAACTCCTCCGGTATGGTCAGATCCTCGGTAAAGATCAGCTCCGTACCGTCATAGCGCCAGCCCTCGCGGTCCCGCACAAGGTGTACGATACCGCCCCACGGGCAGTCCGCGATCAGCTGCCGCAGGCCCCCCTCTGTCCAGAAATAGTACTCGCCGTCCCGCTCCACATAGTCCGCGGCCATCGCCTTGTCCGTCAGTACCGTGGGGATCAATACCGCCAGCAGTACCACCGCCATCAGCGTGGCCAGAACTCTGCGGCTGGTGAGCTGCAGTTTCCTCATTGCCTCTTCCTCCTTACAAATATTACGCCTCGTCCTCCGGCAGGAAGACCAGCTGGTACACGCCGCCCGCCGTGCCCTCTCCGCCTGTCAGCGTCAGCACGCTGCCGTTCACGGCGAACTGATAGTGCGCCGTCTCCAGCATCTGGTCGGCGAAGGTCAGCGTCAGCTTATCCCCCCGCGCCTTATATGCAAATTCATATGCCTGTCCCCGGTCATACATGGCTCCGGCAGCCTCTCCGTCAAACGTATAGCTGACGGAGCTGTTGTAGATCCACGTACCCGCCAGCTTACCGGCGCTGCTGCGCTGTGTCACCAGCAGGACGACCGCCGCCGCCAGTACGGCGATGCCGGCGGCCAGCGCCGCATACCGCCATGATATGCCGCGCCCCTTGGGCCGGGCAGACTGTTCCCTTTTTCCCATATCGTTCTCTCTCCATTGAATGAAAAGGGGACGGCTCGGGACTGTCCCGAGCCGTCCCACGCAAGCTGTTATGCCGTTGCGCTATGTGGTATTGCCGTAATGATACTCGCTATGGGTGTTATGCCTGACGGCGCTTCTTCGCCACCAGTGCCGTGCCCAGCAGGGCGCTGATGCCCAGCAGCGCGCACCACACCGTCACGCCGGCGTCAGCCGTGCGGGGCGCGGTGGAGCTTCCGCTGCCGCCGCTGCTGCCGCTGCTGCCGCTGGCGGGTACACTGGCGCCGTCGCTGATGTTCCCGGCCATGTTCCGGTTCGGCGCCACCAAGGGCCGGGCGGTGTACATCACGGTGGTGATCGGCATGGCCGCCGCCTGCGCGGCGCTGATGGTGACCGGCGACACCACGGAACGGGCGTGGCCGCTGCCGCTGACGCTGGGCATCGCGCTGGCGGTGTTCGCGGCCAGCTGGGCGCTGTCGGTGCGGTGGTTCGAGGCGCGGGAGCTGTGACAGCACTGTCCGGGCGGTAGTCCCCCCTGCCGCCCGGACCTCCCGCGAAAAATGCGAAAAAAGGTGTTGACATTCGCGGGGGTTCTTGCTATAATAAACAAGCTTGAGTTCCAAGACGAAAGCGCACATGGCCAAGTAGTTCAGTTGGTTAGAACGCCAGCCTGTCACGCTGGAGGTCGAGGGTTCGAGCCCCTTCTTGGTCGCCATATATGCTGCTGTAGCTCAGTAGGTAGAGCGCATCCTTGGTAAGGATGAGGTCGGCGGTTCGAATCCGCCCAGCAGCTCCACACAAACCCTGTAACCACAACGGTTACAGGGTTTGCTTTATTTTATCGTTTCTTAGTTTCGTTGGACTTTCCAACAGATCTTCCAACAAGCTATTGCTGCGTCTGTTTTTGCAGCGTCGCAATGATCAATTTTGGCAATGTCGGGATTTTCTTGCAGCAGGCGGTACGCCTGTTCCGCTGTATTATCCAGCGGTGGAAGAAATCCGCCTCTACCTTCTCCGCCAACCGGCGGCGCTCCTCGTTGTTGGTGTGGGCGTACAGATCTGTTACCATACGGGATTGTGCGTGGCCGGTATCGCCCTGCACCGCCTTGATGTTTCCGCCGCCGATCTGCAGCTTCAGTGAAGCGCTGCAATGCCGCAGACTGCGAAAGACTACCGGCGGCAGTCCTGTGGCATCGGTCAGCTTGCGGAGCAGAAAGGCGATCTGCTTTTCCTCGTAGGGACGTCCGTCCTCATGGGCAACAACAAGATCGAAGTCCTGATAGCCGCTGGCCAGCATTTCCTTTATCCCTTGCTGTCGCTTTTTCTCCTCCACCAGTGCCAGCGCTACGGTTTTCGGCAGAAATACCTTTCGCACACTGCTCTCCGTTTTCGGGGCTTTCAGCACCAGCGATGTGGAGGAAGCGGTCTGCTTCCACTGATGGCCCGGTCGGTGGGAACGCCGTCCGGCACCAGCAGCTTGTGGCCGCGCTCGGTTTTCTCCAGCAGCCGTTCCAGCATCATCGTGATACGGTCGTCCTCGATGGGAACGATACGCACCTTGCCGCCCTTGCCCTTCACGGTGAGGGCGTTTTCACGCAGCGCACGCTCCGCCGCAGCGGTGTCCATACGGAAGCACTCGTGGATACGCAGACCGGCATAGCGAGCCAGATACAGGGCGAGGATGTAGTCCTTCCGCTCCTCCGCCATGGCGCGGCCGATCAGCTTGCCGAACTCCGGGTTCGTCCATGTACGATCCTGCTGCCCGAAGCGGCGGCGTTCCAAGGCAACGCCCAGTCCTTCATTACCCGGCAGCGTATAACGTGGATGAGACATCTTGTCATGGAAGAAGCGGATGGCGGAGAGGTCGGTCTTGATGGTGCTGGCGGACTTGCCCTGCGCCTGCAAATAGAGAACATAGCTCACCAGATGCTTGCCGCTGATGTTCTCCAGCTTTTGCAGGTGGTAGTGGACAGCGAGGTAGGCGCAGAAACGCTTGACCGCCTCATAGTAGCGA
>URVR01000102.1 GCA_900551355.1 uncultured Eubacteriales bacterium
CTACGTCTCGTGGGCTCGGAGATGTGTATAAGAGACAGCCGTCATTCTGGGGCGGCCCAACGCGGGAAAGTCCTCCCTGCTCAACGCCCTGCTGGGCTATGACCGGGCCATCGTCACCGACATTGCCGGCACCACACGGGACACCGTGGAGGAAAAGGTGCTGGTAGGCGGTGTGCTGCTGCGGCTGACGGACACCGCCGGGATCCGCGACAGCGGCGACCGCATCGAGGCCATGGGCGTGGAACGCAGCCGTCAGGCGGCGCAGCGGGCATCGCTGGCGCTGCTGGTGCTGGACGGCTCGCAGGCATTGTCGGAGGAGGATGAGCAGGCCATCGCCGCGGCGCAGCGTGTACCCAACCTGCTGGTGCTGGTGAACAAGAGCGACCTGCCCCGTCGGCTGGACATAGGGCGGCTGGCCGACCGGTTCGACAACGTGCTGAGCATCTCCGCCCAGACCGGAGCGGGACTGGACACGCTGGCGGACGCCGTGGCGGCGCTGTATCCCGCTGGGGAGACGCCTGCCGGGGAGCTGCTGACCAACGCGCGGCAGGCCGACGCCGTGTCCCGTGCCCTCAGCGCCGTGGCGGAGGCCCGGAGCGCCCTGCGCATCGGCATGACGCCGGACGTGGTGCTGACGGACTGCGAGGCGGCGCTGGAGGCGCTGGGCGAGCTGAACGGTAAGCGCATCCGGGAGGATCTGGTGGACACCATCTTCTCCCGGTTCTGCGTAGGAAAATGACCGCGCGTTTGTGAACTGTGTGCAAATTTTCTGTTTTGCCCTTTTCATACGGCGGCTTTCGTGATACCATGGGGTATCGTGACAAAACGGACATCCATCCGATAAAGGAGGCTTTTGCTATGCGTGACTATATCATCATGACCGACAGCTGCTGCGACCTGACCGACCACATGGCCCGGGAGCTGGAGCTGAACGTGGTACCCCTGACCGTACATATGGACGGCAAGGACTACGCCAACCTGCTGGACGGCAGCGAGATCAGCTTTGAGGATTTCTACAAGAACATCCGCAGCGGTGTGCTGGGCACCACCTCCGCCGCCAACGTGGGGCAGTTTGAGGACGCCATGCGCGCCGTGCTGGCGCAGGGCAAGGACATCGTGTCCATCAACTTCTCCAGCGCCCTGTCCGCCACCTATCAGAACGCGGTCATCGCCGCCAAGACCATGGCCGACGAGTTCCCTGACAGCCGCGTGTATGTGGTGGATTCCTTGTCCGCGTCGCTGGGTCAGGGTCTGCTGCTGTATCTGGCCGTGCAGAAAAAGCGGGAGGGTCTGTCCGCCGAGGAGCTGGTGCAGTGGGTGGAGGAGAACAGGCTCCACATCGACCACTGGTTCACCGTGGACGACCTGAACTACCTGAAGATGGGCGGCCGCGTGTCCGCCACCACCGCGTTTCTGGGTACTATGCTGTCCATCAAGCCGGTGATGCACACCTCCGACGAGGGCAAGCTGGTGCCCGTCAGCAAGGCGCGGGGCCGCAAGGCCAGCCTGCAGGCCCTGATCGACAAGGTGGCGGAGCTGGGCATCGAGCCCAGCGAGCAGGTGATGTTCATCTGCCATGCCGACTGCGAGGTGGAGGCCCGCGCCGTGGCCGAGGAGCTGAAGGCACGCTACGGCGTGAAGGAGGTCTACATCAACTACATCGGCCCGGTGATCGGCAGCCATACCGGCCCCAACACCATGGGTCTGTTCTTCGTGGGCACCAAGCGCTGACACCATCGCACATCGGGAGGGAACGCACATGGAATGGCTGGAGCTGAAGATCGACACCTCGCCGTCCGGGCTGGACGCGGTGACGGAGCTGCTGGAGCAGCAGGGCGTCACCGGCGTCATGATCGACGATGAGGCCGATTTCAAGGAGTTTCTGGAGCACAACCGGCAGTACTGGGACTATGTGGACGAGGCGCTGCTGCAGGAAAAGACCGGCGTCAGCCGCGTCACCTTCTATCTGGAGCGGAACGAGGCGGCGCTGGACGTCATCGCACGGGTGCGCATGGCCATGTCCGACCTGAAAAAGGCCCGGCCGGAGTGCGGCCCGCTGCTGCTGACCATCGACAACGTGGCAGACGCGGACTGGGAGAACAACTGGAAGAGGTTCTACAAGCCCATGGAGATCGGGGAGCGGCTGCTGGTGGTGCCCCAGTGGGAGGAGGCCCGGGACGACGGACGGGTGAAGCTGGTGCTGAACCCGGGGCTGACCTTCGGCACCGGCAGCCACGCCACCACCCGCCTGTGCTTACAGGCGCTGGACAAGTACATCCGGGGCGGCGAGAAGATCCTGGATCTGGGCTGCGGCAGCGGCATCCTGTCCATCGCCGCACTGGTGCTGGGCGCAAAGGAGGCCTTTGCCTGCGACATCGACGAGAAGTGCGTGGACGTGGCCTACGAAAATGCCGCCCTCAACGGCGTGGGCCGTGACCGCTACACCGTGCGGTGGGGCGACGTGCTGACGGACAAGGCGCTGCAGGCGGAGTTCGGCGGCGGCTACGACATGGTGGTGGCCAACATCGTGGCGGACGTCATCATGGGTCTTTCCGACAAGGTGCGGCCCTTCCTGAAGGAGGGCGGACTGTTCCTGTGCTCCGGCATCATCGACGACCGGGCGGAGGAGGTCTTTACCAAGCTGCGCGCCGACGGCTGGACCGTCATCGAACAGCACGACTCCGAGGGCTGGTACAGCTTCCTGTGCCGGTGACAACAACGAAAAACCGCGTCAGGCGTGAGCCTAACGCGGTTTTTTTATCGGTATTCCCGGGGTATGCCGCTGTCCACGAATTTGGGGCGCACCTCCACGCGCACCGTGTCGCCCACGGCGCAGGGCAGATCTGTCACGTCCGCCTCCAGCTGGGCGGCGGCTACCACGCCCCGCACCGGGCAGCTGTGTCCGTTGATCCGGACGGTGAGTCCGTCGGCATGCAGCAGCCGGCGGCCGGCGTGGAGCACACGGCGCAGCCGGTCCCGCAGACGCAGGGCGTTGGGCTCCTCCGTTACGCCGATACCGCTGGTGTAGCCCACCGGCAGCAGCGCCAGCCGCATCTCCCGCTTGGTGCGGTAGGCGCCGGTATAGCCCACCGACCAGCCGGCGGGCAGCATTTTCAGCTCCGCCACACGGGTCTCCAGCCAGCCGATCTTTTCCAGCCCCAGCGGGTCAGGCACGGACAGCCGGCCCAACAGCGCCGAGCCGAGGCGCACCGCGTCCAGATGCAGCTCCGGATACCGCAGGAACGCGGTGGAGGCGCAGACGTGGCGCAGGCCGGGGTCGATGCCGGCGGTGCGCAGGATGCGGACGCCCGCGGCGAAGCGGCGGTACTGCCGGGCGGTGCGCTTCCGGTCGGCGGCCTCGGCAAAGTGGGTGAATACGCCCTCCACCCGCAGGGCGGGCAGGAACCGCAGCAGGGCGGCGGCCTCCCGGACGTCGCCGGGCAGGAAGCCGCAGCGGCCCATACCGGTGTCCAGCTTGATATGGACGCGGGCGGTGACGCCCTGCTCCTCCGCCACGGCGGATACCGTCCGGGCGGCCTCAAGGGAGCCGACAGTGAGGATGACGTTCCGGGCCAGCAGGGCGGATACCTCCTCCGGCAGGGCGGTGGAGGCCAGCATCAGCACATCCGCCGTGATGCCCGCGTCCCGCAGGGCGGCGGCCTCCGTCACGGAGGACACGGCCAGCATGTCCACGCCCTGGGCCGTCAGCCAGCGGGCGTAGGGCACCAGTCCCAGCCCGTAGCCGCCGCCCTTGACCACCGCGATGATCCGGGCGGAGGTATAGTGCCGCAGCTTTTCCAGATTTCGGGCAAGCGCCCCGGTGTCGATCACCAGCTTGCACATGGCTGTGCCTCCTCTCTGTGTCGGTCTGTACGTCGATTATACCCGCTTTGCGGCGGGACGCAACGGGTGGGGCGGCGATTTAAGGGGTTCGGCGGAAACACTTAAGGAAATCGCAAGAAGCGGGGCAAAAGCAGAGGCGCGGCTCTGAGAGCCGCGCCTCTTTCATTATGCGTTGTTGTCCGGCAGGTAACCGGGGGCCACCAGAATGATCTTGTTGCCCACGTCGTAGTGGCTGTCGGCCTCCACGCGGCTGGACAGCAGGTTGCCGTCGCCGTCGTAGATGTTCCGCCAGGTGCGGACGTGGTAGCCGGTGTGGCCGTACTGGTCGATAACCTCCTCGCCCGGCGCCACGTCAGGGGACTCCTGATACACCGTCTGGTAGTCATAGCTGGCCAGCACCGCGTTGGTCATGACCACATAGTGGTCATCCACCTTGGTGCCCATAATGGTGCAGGTCAGCTCGTTGGTGTCGTCGTTATAGGAGGTGACGATCTTGATGGGATAGTCCCGGCTGTTGCGGAAGGCGAAGTCCGGCCCGCCCCAGCTCACCGTGGCGTCGCAGCCGATGGGCATGTAGCCGGGGTTGAACATGTGGCAGTAGCGCAGGACGATGTCCAGATCGCTGAGCAGCACCGCGTAGTACAGCGTGGAGGACACCTGGCAGATGCCGCCGCCGATACCGGTGGTGGTACGCCCGGCCTCATAGACGCCGGCCTCCTGATAGCCGCGGGCCGCCGTGCGCTGCCCCACCGTGGAGTTGTACCAGAACTCCTCGCCGGGGTTGTAGATCTTGCCGTTGATGGCGGCGGAGGCCAGCTTGATGTTCTGGTGCCGGCCCCACGGCCCGGCGCACTTGGTGGTGAAGGTGCCCAGCACGTCCCGGAACATGCATGCCTGCAGCTCCTCGGTGGACACGGTGGGGAACTCCACCTGGGCGTCCGCCAGGAACTCCGTGCCCGGAGCGGCGGCGTCCAGCTGCGCCTGCACCGCAGACACATCAAAGGCCACGCCCACACGGGACTCCGTAGGCTCGCCCGTGGTCTTGTCGCAGACGGCCTCCGCCTTCTCCCCCGCCAGCTGGTCGTGGAGCGTCTGCACGTCCACGGTCTGGGCCTTCTTCTCCTGATAGGTGCACGCCACCGGCGTCAGCGCGCCGCTTTGCAGCATGGCGGTCAGGTCGCCCTCCAGCTTCTGCGCGTCCAGCATGCGGCCATCGGCGGGCTTGGTGATATACAGCCCCTCGCCCTTTTCCAGACGGTAGCCGCCGTCCACCACCGTGCAGTTCAGGCTGGCGGCCAGATCGTCACAAGCGGTATCCAGCGCCGCGGCATCCACGGTGAGCTGCGGCACGGCGGAGGTCTGGGCAAACCAGCTGTGTATGTACGCCCAGCCGCCCCGCAGCCAGGCCAGCGCGCCGCCGCCCCAGCTCTCGTACCGCTGGGAGGCCCCGGCGGCGATGGCGGCGGCCTGCGGCGTCACGGTGACGCCCAGCGTCTCCAGCGACACGTCGCCGATGGCCGCGCCGTCCTCCGTCAGGGAGACGGCGGTGTCCTGCAGGAGCTGCGGGCCTTTTTCCGTCCACAGCGCTTCAATTTGTTGGTCGGTGAGCCTGGACACGTCCAGCCCCAGCACGTCCGTGTGGGGAAGGGCGGTGCTGCCGTAGACAGTCTGCGTCACCACGCAGGCGGCCAGATAGGCCAGCACCAGCACGCCCAGCACGATGCCGATGATCAGCGCCGCCTTTTTGCCCCCGGGCATGGGGGTCTTTTCCGGGACGGCAGCAGCCGCGCCGTCCCCGCTTACAGTCACAGAGGACATGTTGTTCGTCTCTTCCACGGAATGTCCCCTCCTTTTTCCGGTCTTTACAGGGCACATACCCTGCGTCTGCCCATGATACCACAGACCGGCCGGAAATGGGTTACGATTCCGTAACAACAGCCGCGGGGCGGCGTTTGGGGATGTGGATGGTCAGGAGGATCTCCTCGTCCGTGTCCCGCCGGCCCACCTCCGCGCCTACCCCCGCCGACTGCATCAGCCGGACGCCCCGCTCCACGCTGTTGAGGAACAGGCGCACGTCCTTGATGATGTAGGTGGGGCGGCGGTGAGGCGGCTGCGTCCGGTTCTCCGCCGTCAGCGCGTCCACATACTGCTCCGCCTGGGCCACGTTCAGCCCCCGCTGTCCCATGTGCCGCGCCGCCGCCAGCTGCTGCTCCGGGTCGGTGAGCCGCAGCAGCGTCCGGGCGTGGCGCTCCGTCAGGCCGTACTGCCGCAGGCAGTCGGTCACCGGCGGCGGCAGGCGCAGGAGCCGCAGCTTGTTGGCGATGGCGGGCTGGGACTTGCCCAGCTTGTCCGCCGCCTGCTGCTGGGACAGGCCGTAGCGCCGGATAAGCCGGGCGATGGCCGCCGCCTCCTCCATGTAGTCCAGATCACGGCGCTGGAGGTTTTCGATGAGGGCCAGCAGCTGTCTCTTATACACATCTGACGCT
>URVR01000103.1 GCA_900551355.1 uncultured Eubacteriales bacterium
GATCGTCGGCAGCGTCAGATGTGTATAAGAGACAGCAGCCGGTACATATCAAA
This sequence comes from uncultured Eubacteriales bacterium, assembly GCA_900551355.1. Taxonomy (GTDB): domain Bacteria; phylum Bacillota; class Clostridia; order Oscillospirales; family Oscillospiraceae; genus Vescimonas. The sequence continues at coordinate 54 of URVR01000103.1, forward strand.
GTGAAACAGGGGGATGTCCCCGTTGTACTCGTTGACGATGGTGAACGTGGGGCTGGTCACACGCCCCCGGCAGCCCAGTCCCCGGGCAAGCCCGCGGGTAAAGGCGGTCTTGCCCATGCCCAGTCCGCCCCGGAAGGCCACCACGCAGCCGGGCTGCAGGGTGCGCCCCAGCGCCTCGCCGATGCGCTCCGTCTCCTCGGGACTGTGGGACAGATATTCCATGCCGTCACCTCGTTTCTGCTCAAATCGTCTTATTGTATCACACCCTTTCCCAAAAGAAAAGAGCGAAACGCCGGTTTACAGATAAAACTTCTTGTGGTACACTAATGTTGCTTTGCAGCTGTTTCACAGCAGGGAGGAGGGATGCCGGTGTTCCGCCGTTCACGCGACTTTTTTTCGGATATGCTGCGCCAGACGGATCTGGTGCTGCTGGCGCTGTGCGCCGCGGCGTCTCTTTTCGGCATCCTGATGGTGGCCAGCGCCACCCGCTATATGCACACATGGCGCCTGGTGGCGGTGCAGTCTGCGGCGCTGCTGCTGGGCGTGGTGCTGTACCTGCTGGTGTCGCAGGTGGATCTCAACGACCTGTCCAAATACTGGAAGTGGATATTCCTGACGGGGCTGGTCTTTATTCTTCTTCTGGTGACGCCTCTGGGCATCGAGGACAACACCGGCAACAAGGCGTGGCTGGACTTTCCGTTCCTGCCGGTGCAGGTGCAGCCCGCCGAGATCGTGAAGCTGACGTTCACGCTGGTGCTGGCCAAGCAGCTGACGTGGCTCAGGGAGAACCGCGACCTCAGCAGCATCCCGTCCATCCTGTTTCTGGCGGCGCACTTCGGCGTCATTTTCCTGCTCTACTATAAAATATCCTCCGATATGGGCAGCGCGCTGGTGTTTCTGTTCATCTTTGCCTGCATGTGCTTTGTGGGCGGCGTGGCGCTGCGCTGGTTCATCATCGGCGGACTGGGCGGCGGACTGGCCTTCTGGGCGCTGTGGGATCTGAACAAGATCCCCTCGTATATGAAGCTGCGCTTTATGGTGCTGTTCGACCACAGCCTTGACCCGCAGGACACCGGCTGGCAGCAGACCCGCAGCCTCATGGCGCTGGGCAGCGGCAAGCTCACGGGACAGGGGCTGTTCCACGGCACCCAGACCCAGAGCGAGTACAGCTACAACCTGCCCAACCGCCACACGGACTTCATCTTCTCCGTCATCGGCGAGGAGCTGGGGCTGGTGGGCTGCCTGCTGACGCTGGCGCTGCTGACGGCCATCATCCTCCGCTGTGTCTGGGTGGCCCGCCGTGCCAAGAACCGGATGGAGAGCCTTGTCTGCATCGGCGTGGCCAGCACGGTGATCTTTCAGGTCATCGTCAACGTGGGCATGTGCCTGTTCGTCATGCCCGTCATCGGCCTGACGCTGCCCTTCATCAGCTACGGCGGCTCGTCGCTGCTGATGCTGTTCGTCTCCATGGGCATGGTGTCCGGCGTACAGGGCCGCTCCAAGCCGGAGTGGCTGCGATAGATAGCATAGGGAACGGAGGGGCGCGTCCTGCGGGGCGCGCCCCCTTTATTCTCCGTTTGTTCACGGCGAAACGGTTGTAATCGTCGCGCCGCCGTGCTATAATGGAACATCAAACACTGGGCGCGTGGGCCTTTGGGAGGGTCATGCCGCCCCGAAAGCGAGGAATTACGATGAAGATCGTTGTTTTGGCAGGCGGCCTTTCCACGGAGCGTCAGGTGGCGCTGACCAGCGGCACCGGCGTGTGCCGCGCCCTGCGGGAGAAGGGACATCAGGCCATTCTGGTGGATATGTTTCTGGGCCTTGAGAGCTACGAGGGACGGCTGGAGGATATTTTCGACGCGCCGGACGGCCTTTGCCCCGACAACCATGTGGAGAGCGTGGAGCCGGATCTGGAGGCGGTGCGCCGCAGCCGGAGGGATCAAGGCCCCAGTATGCTGGGCAAGGATGTGCTGACCGTCTGCCAGATGGCCGACATCGTATTTCTGGCGCTCCACGGCAGCTGCGGCGAGGATGGCCGCATACAGGCCACGCTGGATCTGCTGGGCGTACCCTACACCGGCTCCGGCTATCTGGGCAGCGGCATGGCCATGGACAAGGCCGTTACCAAGCGCTTCATGGATTCGCTGGGCGTCCGCACCGCCCCGTGGCACGACGTGTACTATACCGAGGCCGACATTCCCCGCCTTGTGGAGGAGCTGGAGGTGCCCTGCGCCGTAAAAATCGTCAACGGCGGCAGCTCCATCGGCGTGGAGCTGCCCGACACGAAGGAGGAGCTGGAGCAGGCCCTCCGCGGTCTGCTGCGCTACGGCGGCCATGTGGTGGTGGAGAAGAAGATCAAGGGCCGGGAGATCCAGATCGCCGTGCTGGGCGACACCTATCTCCCCGCCGTGGAGATCATCCCCAGGGGCGCCTATTTCGACTACGTCTCCAAGTACCAGAAGGACGGCGCGGAGGAGATCTGCCCCGCCCCCATCAGCGAGGCCGCGTGGCGTCAGATCGGCGAGATGGCCCTGACGCTCCACTGCGGGCTGGGCCTGTCCGTCTACTCCCGCTCCGACTTCATTCTGGACGCCGACGGCAATGCCTGGTGCCTGGAGGTCAACACCCTGCCGGGCATGACCCCCACCAGCCTGGTGCCCCAGGAGGCGGCGCAGGTGGGCCTGTCCTATGCCGACCTGTGCGAGAAGCTGGTCATGGATTCGCTGGCGCTGCGAAAGGCGGCGCACCTATGATCCCCTGCACCGTCCGGGAGATATGCGCCGCCGTGGGCGGCACGCTGCTGCAGGGGGAGGGCGATGCCCTCATCACCGGCGTCACCACCGACAGCCGCGCCGTCTCGGCGGGACAGCTTTTCATCCCGCTGACGGGCGAGCGGTTCGACGGCCACGCCTACATCGACGTCGCCCTCACCGCCGGCGCTGCCGGCTGCCTGACGGCCCGGACGCCGGAGACGCTGCTGCCCGGCAAGGCCTATGTGCAGGTGGCGGACACCCGCCTGGCGCTGGCGGCGCTGGCCGCGTGGTACCGCAGCCGCTTTGACCTGCCGGTGGTGCAGATCACCGGCTCCGCCGGCAAGACCACCACCAAGGAGATGGTGGCCGCCGTGCTGTCGCAGCGGTACGACACATTGAAAACGCAGGCAAACTTCAACAACGACATCGGCACGCCCCTGACGCTGCTGGGCCTTGCGCCCCACCATCAGGCGGCGGTGATCGAGACGGGCATGAACCATTTCGGCGAGATCCGCTATCTGGGTGCCATGGTGCGGCCCGACATCGCCGTCATCACCAACGTGGGCGACGCCCACATCGAAAATCTGGGCAACACCCGGCAGGGTATTTTACAGGCCAAGTGCGAGATATTCGAGCACCTGTCCCCGGACGGCATCGCCGTTCTCAACGGCGACGATCCGCTGCTGAACACCGTCGCCCTGCCCCAGACCATCCTGCGCTGCGGCAGGGGGGAGGGCTGCGATGTCCGCATTACTGACGTGGACGACCGGGGCATCGAGGGCGTGGCCTGCACCGTTACCACCGCTCAGGCCTCCTACCGGCTGCACACGGATTCCCCCGGTGCGTATATGATCTACCCCATGGCCATGGCCGCCGCCATCGGTGAGGCGCTGGGACTGACGGGGGAGGAGATCACCGCCGGTGTGGCCGTCTACGTTCCCACCGGCTCCCGGATGCACCTCATCCGCCTGCCGGAGGGGCGTCTGCTCATCGACGACTGCTACAACGCCAATCCCCAGGCCATGGCGGAGGCGCTGAAGCTGCTGGCCGCCGCGTCCTTCCGCCGCCGCGCGGCGGTACTGGGCGACATGGGCGAGCTGGGCGAGCTGACCACCTCCGCCCACCGCGCCATTGGCGCGCTCACCGGCGAGCTGGGGCTGGACACGGTCATCGCCATCGGCGAGAAGGCCCGTGACATCGCGGCCGCCGCCCCCGGCGCCCAATGGTATCCGTCGGTGTCCGATGCCATGCCCGCCGTCCGCGCCGCCTTCACCGACGGTACGGCCATGCTGGTAAAGGCGTCCCACGCCATGCATTTTGAAAACATCGTAAAGGAATTGGAACAGAGCTAAATGATCGACATTCGCGTGGAGGGACTGGTGAAGTCCTTCGATCTGGAAAAGAAAATACTGGATGGCCTGACGTTCCAGATCGACACCGGGGAGCGGGTGGGCCTGCTGGGCCGCAACGGTGCGGGCAAGACCACGCTGTTCAGGATCCTCACCGGCGAGCTGGACTACGACAGCGGCACGGTGCAGATCGCCTCCGGCCGGCGGGTGGGGCTGATCTCTCAGATCCCTGTCTACCCCGAGGGCTATACGGTGGAGGACGTGCTCCAGACCGCCTTCGCCCGGATGTTCCGCATGAAGGACGAGATGGACGCGCTGGCCCTCCGCATGGAGCAGGGGACGTCCGATGATGCCACCCTCCGCCGCTACGGCGAGCTGAACGCCCGGTTCGAGGGACTGGGCGGCTGGGACACCGACACGGCGGTGAACAAGGTGGCTAACGGCCTGAGCATCTCCGACGAGATGCGCACCCGCCTGTTCGACCGCCTGTCCGGCGGCGAAAAGACCCGCGTGAACCTGGGCCGCCTTATCCTGGAGGACACGGACGTCCTCCTGCTGGACGAGCCCACCAACCATCTGGACCTGCAGGCCACGGAGTGGCTGGAGGAGTACCTCCGCAAGTTCCGGGGCACCGTGGTCACCATCAGCCACGACCGCTACTTCCTGGATCGCACCGTGACCCGCATCATCGAGATACAGGACGGCAAGGCCGAATTTTACAGCGGCAACTACAGCTTTTACGCCATCGAGAAGGAGCGCCGCTATCAGGAGCGCATGAAGCAGTATCTGAAGGAGCAGGCGAAGATCCAGCAGTTGGAGAAGGCCGCCGAGCAGATGCACCTGTGGGCCTTTATGGGCAACGATGCCCTGCACAAGCGGGCGTTCTCCATGGAAAAGCGCATCGAGCGGATGCGTACCACGGAAAAGCCCACCAAGGCCCGCCGTCTGGAGGCCCGCTTCCAGAGCCGGGAGTTCAAGGGCGACGAGGTGCTGCAGATCAGGGGCGTCTCCAAGTCCTTCGGGGAGCGGAAGCTCTTTGAGGACGTGTACCTCCGGGTGGAGGGGGGAGAGCGCATCGCCCTGCTGGGCGAAAACGGCACCGGCAAGACCACGCTGCTGAACATGCTGATGGGTCTTGACTGTCCGGATGCCGGCATGATCCGGCTGGGGCCGTCCGTCAAGGCGGCATATCTGCCGCAGGTCATCCACTTCGACCACCCGGAGCGCAGCATACTGGACACCATGCTCTATGAGCTGGATATCACGCCCCAGTCGGCGCGCAACCGGCTGGCGGCCTACCAGTTCACCGGCGAGGATGTGTTCAAGCCCGTCTCCGTGCTGTCCGGCGGCGAGCTGAGCCGCCTGCGGCTGTGCATGCTGATGGACGAGAGTATCAACCTCCTCATTCTGGATGAGCCTACCAACCATCTGGACATCGACTCCCGGGAGTGGCTGGAGCAGGCGGTAGAGGAGTTTGACGGTACGCTGCTGTTCGTCAGCCACGACCGCTACTTCATCAACCGCTTTGCCACCCGCGTCTGGGAGCTGGAGGATCACGCCGTCACCGACTACCCCATGGGCTTCATGCAGTACCGCCAGGTGCGGGAGGAGGCGCGCCGCGCCGCCCAGCCCGCCGCGGCTCCGACCCAGCCGAAAAAGCCCGCCTCCGCCGGAAAGGGCAACCGCACCCAGCAGGCGGCCCGCAAGCAGCTGACCATCTGCGAAACGGCCATCTCCAAGCTGGAGGCCGCGCTGTCCGCGCTGGACCGGGAGATGGAGGCCGCCGCCTGCGACGCGGAGAAGCTGGGCGAGCTGTACCTGCGGCACCAGGAGCTGGAGGCCCAGCTGGAGCAGGAGATGACCCGCTGGGAGGAGCTGAGCCTGCAATCAGAGGAACAGGAGAACTGATATGAGCGATATTTTGTGTATTTACTATTCCCGCACCGGCAGCACCCGCCGCGCCGTCAAGGAGATCGCCGAGGCGCTGGACGCGGAGATCGTGGCCATCAGCGACGAGCGGGACCGCAGCGGCTGGAAGGGCTGTCTCTTATACACATCTGACGCTGCCGACGATCGCATAAGTGTA
>URVR01000104.1 GCA_900551355.1 uncultured Eubacteriales bacterium
TATGCGATCGTCGGCAGCGTCAGATGTGTATAAGAGACAGGTTTACCCGCATCAAGGCCGCGGCAGCGCGCATCAAGGCGGACTCTCAGGCGCTGGTGGTCATCGGCATCGGCGGCTCTTATCTGGGCGCCCGGGGCGTGATCGAGTGCCTGCGCTCCCCTAACTACAATCTGAAAAGGAAGGACACCCCCAACATCTACTTCGTGGGCAACGGCCTGTCCTCCGACTACATGAGTGAGATCGTGGAGCTGCTGGACGGCGTGGACTTCTCCGTCAATGTCATCTCCAAGTCCGGCACCACCACAGAGCCGGCGGTGGCGTTCCGCTTCTTCCGCGAGCTGCTGGAGAAGAAGTACGGCCCGGAGGAGGCCGCCAAGCGCATCTACGCCACCACCGACCGCCGCAAGGGCGCGCTGAAGTCTCTGGCGGACGCCAAGGGCTATGAGACGTTTGTGGTGCCTGACGACGTGGGCGGGCGCTACAGCGTGCTGACCGCCGTGGGGCTGCTGCCCATCGCCGTGGCCGGCATCGACATCGACGCCCTGATGGCCGGCGCCCGGGAGATGATGGACACCTGCACGGCGGCGGACATGAGCGCCAACCCCACATGGCAGTACGCCGCCGCCCGGTACGAGCTGTACCGCTGCGGCAAAAAGATCGAGATCCTGGCGGCCTACGAGCCCTGCTTCCGGTTTATGGCCGAGTGGTGGAAGCAGCTGTACGGCGAGTCCGAGGGCAAGGAGGGCAAGGGCCTGTTCCCCGCCAGCGTGGAGTTCACCGCCGACCTGCACTCCATGGGACAGTATATCCAGCAGGGCGAGCGCCATCTCTTTGAGACGGTGGTGCGCTTCGGCCCGTCGAAGCACGAGAACCCCGTGCCCTACGACGAGACGGACGGCGACGGCCTGAACTTCCTGACCGGCAAGAGCATGGACTTCATCCGCGAGCAGGCCATGGACGGCACGCTGCTGGCCCATGTAGAGGGCGGCGTCCCCAACATCACCCTGTACACCGATGCGCTGGACGAGAGCGTCATGGGCCAGCTCATCTACTTCTTCGAGTACGCCTGCGGCCTCAGCGGCTACCTGCTGGACGTGAACCCCTTCGACCAGCCGGGCGTGGAGGCCTATAAGAAGAATATGTTCGCGCTGCTGGGCAAGCCCGGCTATGAGGAGCTGCGGGGCACGCTGCTGGCCAAGCTGGGCCGGTAAGGCATTTTCACCAAAAACGGGGTCGGCATTTTTCCGTTGCTATTTTGTACTTGGTATGGTATGCTACAAGCAGGAGTAAAGCCAGCTCCATCAATGACAAAGGAGTGATTTCTTATGGTTAGACTGATCATGGGCGCAAACGGTGCAGGCAAGACGAAGCAGCTCATCGAGCTGATCCACAACAGCGTGGAGTCCGAGACCGGCAGCGTCGTATGTATCGAGCCCAGCCGCGACATGACCTACGACATCAGCTACAACGTGCGTCTGGTCAATGCCGGTGAGTACAACGTGGATTCTTTTGAGTGCCTGCGCGGCTTCCTCTGCGGCCTGTATGCGGGCAATTACGATATTTCCCATGTGTTCGTGGACAACCTGTGCAAGATCGCGGGCAGCACCGACTGGCAGGCGGTGGAGAAGTTCCTCCACTGGCTGGATCGCTTCAGCGAGAGCAACGAGGTGAAGTTCACCGTCACCGTCAGCGCCGACGAGGACGTGGCCACCGAGGGCATGCGCCAGTACATCTGAGCAGACACGCAAAAAAGAGACACGCCGTCTGGCGTGTCTCTTTTTTTGCGTTTACTGCTGCTGGAACCGCTCCTGTAAGGCGCGGAGCGTCACCTCGTAGGCCCGCTGCTCGTGGGGGCAGTCCTGGGGCTGATAGGGCAGTCCCGCCCGGCGGCACAGCAGCTCCGTGAAGTAGGCATTGACGTGGGGGTTCTTCATCAGCAGGGGGCCGATGAGATGGGTGCCGTAAAAGCTGCCCTCCCACACGCCGTCCTCCGCCGTACCGGCGTTGTTGCCAGGGCCGTGCTCCATGCGGAACAGGGGGTGTTCCACATCGGTGGTCTGGCTGGCCTTGTTCACAAAGCCCACCGCCACCTGCCCGGTGGCGGCACCCACGGCCAGACAGTCGCCCTGGATGCGCGCCGTGCCGGACACGGTGGTGCGGAAGGGGAACAGCCCCAGCCCGGCATGCTCCGCGCCGTCGGGGCCGGTGATGCTGCGGCCGAACAGCTCCATGGCGTTGCCGGTGGCCAGCACCACGGCGCCCCGCTCCAGCGCCGCGCGGACGGCGCTTTCATAGCGGCGCAGATCCTCCAGCGCCGTAAGCTGAGCGCTTTCGGTGCCGGCGCCCATGTAGAGGAAGTCCGCGCCGGAGAAGTCGATATCCTGGTACAGTTTGCCGGTGCGGACGACGACCTCCGCCCCCTGCCGCTCCAGACTGCGCCGCAGCGCCGCCACGTTGGCGTACTCGCCGTACAGATTCATCAGATCCGGATAGAGATGCAGAAGCTGGATGCTCATGTGCAGACCCTCCTTAAAGCGTAGTGACCAGCGACAGGAACTTGCCCTTGTCGGAGAAGCAGGTGATGGTGTAGGCCTGTGTCACGCCGTCCCGGACGGCGGCGTCCACGCCCTCGCTGATGCTCTCGTAGGCGCTGAGCTTCTCCGGCGGCACGTCGGTGTAGGAGAAGCGGACGTACAGATCGTCGGCGTACCGGCCCAGCAGGTAAATGTGGGAGGTATTCTCCGTGTTCAGCATACCGAAGTCGATGTCCCACAGCCAGCTGGTCTCACTGGTAAAATACTTGCGGCTGACGGCGTCCACGATGATGATGACGGCGTGAGGCTCCTTCTGCTGCACGGTGTACCGCAGGGACTGGTCGTAGGACACGGAGTTCTCGTGCTTGGAGGCCAGCAGCGTGCCGTGCATGGTCTGGTACTGCCAGTTGACGATGCGCCCGTTCTTCAGCACATAGCGGCTGATGCTGCGGGCGATGTCGCCGCCGTCCACACCGGCCAGCGCGCACACGGTGTAGCACGCCAGAATGTTGTAGGCGTTGTAGATGCTCTTGAAGGCCAGCTCGATGCGGTCCTTCCCGTTGATGGTGAGGAAGCCCGCGTCCAGATCCGCGTCGGTGACGGTATAGGCCGTCTCCGGGCGGCGGAAATCGCACTTCGTGCAGTGGTAGCTGCCGATGTGATTGTAGTGGTAGTAGTCGTAGGCCATGGGGGCATGGCACAGCGGGCAGTATTTGCCGTCGTCATAGATGCCGGTGCTGCGGTCGGTGGAAAAGCGCTGCCGGTCCATGCCGAACCACACCACCTTATTGGGCCGTCCCCGTCCGAACAGGGACACCAGCGGGTCGTCGGCGTTGAGGATCAGCGTGCAGTCCGGGCCGATGCTGGGCTCGATGGCCTTGTACACCCACTGGGGATGGCCGTTGCGGGTGAGCTGGTCGCGGTACAGGTTGGTGATGACGTAGTGGGTGGGCTGGAAATAACGGAAGGTGTACTGGGCGTAGCGCTCATCGGACTCGATGACCGCCGCGTCGCTCTTACACCGTCCCGTCAGGGTGCTGCTGCACAGCAGCATGGTGGTGACGCCCTCGATCTGGTTGGAGCCCTCCCGGTTGAACACCACCTTTTTTCCGGCGGCGGTGAGCACATGGGCGATCATCTCCGACGTGGAGGTCTTGCCGTTGCTGCCGGTAACGGCGATGATCTCCGGCGGCAGCTGCACCCGCTGCAGGACATCGGGGCAGATCTTCAGCGCGATCTGTCCGGGCAGGCTGCTGCCCCGGCCCACGAAGGAGCCCACGAAGCGTATGAGCTTGCAGACCAGAATGGCCAGGAATTTTCTCATAAAAGACCCTCCTTATCGTATGACGCGGCGCAAGGCCGCCTTATCCGCGGTGTGTCTGGAGCCAGATCATCAGCGCGCCGATGTCCGCCGGGGACACGCCGGAGATGCGGCTGGCCTGTCCCAGATTCAGCGGCCGCACCGCGCCCAGCTTCTCCCGTGCCTCCAGACGCAGGCCCTGGATGCCGCTGTAATCCATATCATCGGGCAGCGCGTGCTTTTCCAGCTGCTCAAACTCCTCCACCTGCCGCTGCTGGCGGCGGATGTAGCCCTCGTACTTGACGGTGATCTCCACCTGCTCCCGCACGGCCTTGTCCAGCGCCGGGGCGTCGGGGTCGAAGGGCCGCAGGTCATCGTAGGACACCTGCGGGCGGCGCAGCAGGTCGATGAGCCGCGCGCCGTCGGCCACGGGGGCGGTGCCCCGCCGCGCCAGCAGCTCGTTGAGGGCGTCGCTGCCGGCCACACCGGTATGGCTCAGGCGCCGTATCTCCCGCTCTACCGCCTCGTATTTCGCCTTCACCGCCCGCAGCCGCTCCGCGGACACCAGCCCGATGCGGTGCCCGATGGGGCACAGCCGCCGGTCGGCGTTGTCCTGCCGCAGGATCAGCCGGTATTCGGAGCGGGAGGTCATCATGCGGTACGGCTCCTCGGTGCCCTTGGTCACCAGATCGTCGATGAGGGTGCCGATATAGCTCTCGCTGCGCCGCAGGATCATGGGCGCCTCGCCCTTCAGCGCCAGCGCCGCGTTGACCCCCGCCACAAAGCCCTGCACCGCCGCCTCCTCATAGCCGGAGGAGCCGTTGAACTGTCCCGCGCCGTACAGGCCGCCCACGGCCTTGACCTCCAGCGTGGGCCGCAGGGCCAGCGGGTCGATGCAGTCGTACTCGATGGCGTAGGCCGGGCGCATCATCTCCGCGTGCTCCAGGCCGGGCACACTGTGGAGCATCTGCAGCTGCACCTCCTCCGGCATGGAGGAGGAGAAGCCCTGGATGTACATTTCCTCCGTGTCCAGCCCCATGGGCTCGATGAACAGCTGGTGCCGGGGCTTGTCCGCGAACCGGACCACCTTCGTCTCGATGGACGGGCAGTACCGGGGGCCAACGCCCTCGATGACGCCGGAGTAGATGGGGCTGCGGTCCAGATTCTCCCGGATGATGCGGTGCGTCTCGGCGTTGGTGTACGTCAGGTAGCACACCGCCCGGTTTTCCGGGGCCTGCGCCGTCTCAAAGCTGAAGGGCAGGGGATCGCTGTCGCCCGCCTGCACCTCCATTTTGGAAAAATCGATGCTCCGGCGGTTCACACGGGGCGGCGTGCCGGTCTTGAAGCGGCGCAGGGGCAGCCCCAGCGCCAGCAGGCAGTCCGTCAGCGCGTTGGCGGCGTGCATCCCGTCGGGGCCGGAGGACTCGATGCACTCCCCCACGATGGTGCGTCCCGTCAGATAGGTGCCGGTGCAGAGGATGACGGCCTTCACGCCGAACACCGCGCCGGTGCGCAGCACCACGGCGGACACCCGTCCGTTTTCGCAGCGGAGCTCCGTCACCTCCGCCTGCCGCAGCGTCAGGTTCTCCTGCCGCTCCAGCGTGTGCTTCATCACCTGCTGGTACAGCCGCCGGTCCGCCTGCGCCCGCAGCGACCACACCGCCGGGCCCTTGGCCCTGTTCAGCATCCGGTACTGGATGCAGGCGCGGTCCGCCGCCCGGGCCATCTCGCCGCCCAGGGCGTCCAGCTCCCGGACAAGGTGACCCTTGCCGGTGCCGCCGATGGCGGGGTTGCAGGGCATGTTGCCCACCGCGTCCAGATCAATGGTGAAGCAGACGGTGCGCATGCCCAGCCGCGCCGCCGCCAGCGCCGCCTCAATGCCGGCGTGGCCCGCGCCGATGACGGCGATATCAAATTCTCCCGCGCGAAACTCTCTCATAGTATATCCCCAATGCGTTCATATGCAGTCATTATATATGGTATGGCTCCTAAGTGCCATTGTGGAAATCAACCAAAAATATTTACGTATAATTGTGAAATCCGTGCAGAAATCAGCTTGCAAAACCGGCGGGAACGGCATATACTATGCTCGTGGACAAATGAAGAAAGGAGCGTGATAGTGTTATGATGAACAACTGGATCATGGGCGATCTGGACGATATGATCTTCGGCGACTGCCATCAGCAGGTCAGCCAGCGGTAAGCGTCCCACCCACAAAAGATGACCACCACGCCAGTGTGCGTGGCGTTTTGCTTTTTATGGGCATTTTTGCCCTGTTCATACCTGTCTCTTATACACATCTGACGCTGCCGACGATCGCATAAGTGTAGA
>URVR01000105.1 GCA_900551355.1 uncultured Eubacteriales bacterium
ATCTACACTTATGCGATCGTCGGCAGCGTCAGATGTGTATAAGAGACAGGTCCTCAAACGTGGCGCCGGCCCGGCGCAGCGCCTCCAGCAGCACCTGCGGCGGCATGCCCTCCACGCCTAACTTTCCCTCTTTTCCGCCCTTTTTCTTGCGGCGCTCTTTGCCGTATATATCCGGGATGTAGGCCTGCTTCAGCCTGTCCGGCGGGATGACGCCCTTCAGGCGGTTCCGGATGACGAAGCCCGCACCGTCCGGATCCGTCAGCAGGATCAGTCCCCGCTTTTCCGCCAGACGGCGGAGGTAGGCGGTCTTTTCCCGGTCGTTGAACACGGCGAAGCCCCCCGTCTCGACGACGGCGGCGTCCACCGCCTGCAAAAGCGTGTTCCTGTCGTAGCGGCCCTCCACCACGATGACCTCCCGGATGCGGGGCTTCATCGGGCACCTGCCAGTTCCATGAGGAACAGCTTCAGCTCACCCTCACTGTCCATATTGCGCTCGCTTTTCATGCGGCGGTCCAGGGTCTGGCTGCGCTTCACCGCCTGGCGGCACCACTCGTGATCCACGTTCTTCGCCGCCTGCAGCAGCAGCTTGGCAGGATAGTCGCTGCTCATGCTCCACAGCTCCTTGAGCCAGACGCGGTCCTTGCCGCCGTCCAGCGCCAGGCGGGCCGTGTACAGCCGCCGCAGCTCCTTGCCCAGCGCCGCCAGAATGACGATGGGCTCCGTCTGCATCCGCAGCAGATCCGCCAGAATGGCGGCGGCGCGGTCATAGTTCCGGGCGGTGACGGCGTTGGTCATGTCGAAGATCCGGGCGTCCAGCACCGGCTCGGCCACGGCGTCGATGTCCGCGATGGTGATGCGCTCATGCTTTGCGTAGGCGGCGATCTTCTCGATCTCCGGGATCAGCCCCCGCATCAGGCTGCCGCAGGTAAACAGCAGGTGATCCGCCGCCGTCTGGTCGATGTCGTGGCCGGTGGCGGCGAACCGCCGCTTCAGCCAGTTCAGCAGATCCTTCCGCTCCTGCTGGACAAACTCCACCTCCTGCACATGCTCGTTCAGGGCGGCGCACAGCTTCTTCATCTTGCCGTCCCGCTTATAGGCCACCTGCTCGTACAGGAACACCAGCGTGCAGTAGGGCGGGAAATCGCTGAGCAGGTCGATAAGCGCCGTGCGCTGGCCCTCGTCCAGCCTGAAGATGTCCATGTCCGTGACGGTGATGAGGGTGTGCTCCGCCATCATGGGCATGGCCTCCACCGTCTCCGCCAGCTCCTGCACCGTCAGGCCCTTGCCGGTCAGGCGGTGGTAGTTGAACTCCTCGAAGCCGCCGGGGATCAGCAGCTCCTTCAGCTGCTGGGCCATGGTCTGGAGCAGATAGCGCTCCTCGCCGTAGAAAATATAGAGATTGGCCGGCACGCCCGCCTTGATGGCGGCGCGCAGCGCCTCGTAGCCGCCGCTGCGGCTGCGGCTGTCGTTTTTCGCCATGTCAGTTTCCTCCGTTCACGGTGATGCGCACCGTTCCCTGCCGGTCCGTGCGCCAGATGTCCGCTCCCGCGTCCTCCAGACGCCGGAGAGTCTCCTGCGCCGGGTGTCCGTAGCTGTTGTCGCCCACGCTGATGACCGCCGTCTCCGGGCGGACGGCGCGCAGGAACGTCTCGTCCGAGCTGTACCGGGAGCCGTGGTGGCTCACCACCAGCACCTCCACATCCGGCAGATCATATGTCTCCACCAGCTGCCGCTCGGTGCTGCCGGCCATATCGCCGGTGATGAGGATGTCGAACCTCCCCGCCGTGGCCAGCGCCGTCAGACCCTGCTCGTTCAGGTCGCCCTCCGCCTCCACCGGCGGATAGACCGTCAGGGTCATCTCTCCCAGTGTCAGCCTTGTGGTCTCCGTCACGAACACCACGTCCGTGCCCTTTTCCGCCGCCAGCGCCTCCAGCCGCTGCCGCACGCCGTACTCGTCCTCGATGTCCGGCAGGTACAGTGTGTCCACCGGCAGCCGGGCCAGCAGCTCATACAGGCCGTTGGTGTGGTCGGCGTGGTAGTGAGTCACCACCACGCACCGCAGGCGGCGCAGCCCCAGACTCTCCAGCCGGTCGGCCGCCACGCCGCCGGCATCCACATAGCTGTTGCTGCTGCCGCAGTCCACCAGCGCCGCCTCCCGGCCCGACCAGAGGGCGACGCTCTCGCCCTGTCCCACGTCCAGCGCCAGCGCGCCCATATCGCCGTACCGCCCGGTGCCGCCCAGCCAGACGGACACCGCCAGCATCAGCGCCGACAGCACCGCAGCCGCCGCGTACTTCCGGCGTCTGTCCTTTGTGACCGCGCAGCCGATGAACGCGATGTAGGTGTACGCCATCCAGTAGATGAGATAGCGGTTGTCGAAGTACACCGCGTGGAACGGCAGGGCCGTCAGCCCCTTGGCCAGCCACAGGATATATTTCACCAGCGCGAAGGATATCCAGCCCAGCACGCGGCCCAGCGGCAGCCACACAAAGCCCAGCAGTGCGGTGACGAATGCCGCCATGAAGCTCCAGCCGGCGGCAGGCACCGCCAGCAGACCGGCCAGCGGGGCCACCACCACGAAAATGTTGAAATACCACGCGATCAGCGGTGCGGTGAACACCATGGCACCCAGGGACGCCGCCAGATTGGCCGCGATGAAGCGGATGGCGCCGCCCAGCAGGCGGCTCCTGCCGCGGTACCAGCCGGTGAACGTCCGGTTGAGCCGGGGCGCCAGCAGCACCATGCCCAGCGCCGCGGCGAAGCTCAGCTGCAGGCTGACGCTCCCCGCCGCAAAGGGATTTTCCAGCAGGATGACGGCCAGCGCCGCCGCCAGAGCGGTGAGGCCGTCGCTGCCCCGGCGGAACAGGGGCGCGGTCAGCAGGAAGATCTGCATGATGCAGGCCCGCACCACCGACGGCGACAGGCCCACCATCACCATGTAGAAAAGCAGCGCCGGGATGGTGACGGCGCACAGCGTCCGCCGCCTGTTGGCGGGCACCAGCAGTCCCAGCAGCGTCACCAGAAACGCGCAGTGCAGGCCGGACACGGCGAACAGGTGCGCCAGTCCCGTCTCCTGCATGGCCACGGCGTCGCCCTCCGGCAGCTCCGTTTTGTCGCCGGTCAGCTCCGCCGTCAGGAAGCCCCGCACCGACGGGTCGTCCCAGATGGCGGCGATCCGCTCCCGAAAGGCCTTGACGGCCCGCTGCGGCAGCCATTGCAGACCACCTCTGCTGCCGTCCGTCACCGACACGTCCTCCCGCTGATACAGCAGGGCGTACACGCCCCGGGCGGTGAACTGCGTTAGCTCCGTGCCCCGGATGTTGGCGGCATCCTGCCACCACGCCGCGCCGGACAGCTGCTGTCCCGGCTCCAGCGCCAGCACCTCATCGCCGCCGTAGTACACGGCCTTCGCGCCGAAGAAGCCGTGGAGCCGCACCGTGACCTTGCCGCCCTGTCCCGTCTCCTCCGGCCACGCGCAGACCGTGGCGGAAAATTCATTCGTTTCGCCGCAGCGATCCAGCACCGGCTGCTGCACCGCCGCCTGATAGACGGCAAAGTACACCAGCGCCGCCGCCAGCGGCCATAGGAGCAGCTGGCTCCGCCGGAACCACCGCCGGTCTTTCGCCCACAGGCGCAGCGCCAGCGCTGACAGGCCGACGCCTGCCGACGCCCACAGATACCAGCCGCTCCACGGCAGCAGCAGAATGAGGAAGAGTCCCGCGGCAAAGGAGAAGGCAATGGTGGCCAGTACGCGCATATGCTCTCCCCTCTCCCGCCTGTAAAGTCGATATTGGTTTATTGTACCAGATACGTTGCCCCGCCGCAAGGGGCAGCGCAAAAGAACGCCGCCCTGCTCGGGCGGCGTTCTTTTGCGCGTATGGACTTACTTGACCCGTGCCAGCTTGTCGTTGCACTTCTGCAAAAACCGGGCGTTGTCAATGACGGCGCGGGTGTGGGTGCCCTCGCCGATCAGTCCCTCCTCGTCGGAGGCGCTGACCTTGAAGGTGATCATCTTGCCGTTGGCGGAGACGCCCGTTACCTCAGCGGTGGCGGTGATCTTCATGCCGACAGGGGTGGGCGCCAGATGGCTGGACGCGATGTCCACGCCCACGGTGCCCTTGCCCTCCGGCAGCTCATTCTGCACGCACCACATGGCGGCGCACTCCATCAGGCCCATCATATAAGGGGTACCCAGCACCTCCAGCCCGCCGGAGCCCACGGCCTTGGCGGTCATATCAGCGGTGACGGTCTTTTCCACGGTATGGGTCATGCCGATCTCGATCATATTGCTGCCTCCTTTATACTCCTAATTGTGTCCACAGCTTATCATAGAACTTCAGCGTTTCCTGCGGCAGGTTCACATAGATCTCGCAGCGCTCCCGTTCCTCGTCGGGGATGGCCATGATGTGGTACAGCTCCTCGTCCAGCGGCTCACCATACGTCTCCTCGTAGTACGCGGGATACTCCGCCAGCGCCTCGGCGTTGGGGGAGGCGTACCAGATGTAGTCCATGTTGGCCAGATTGGCGTCCGTTCCGGCGATGAAGTTGATCCACTCCTCCGCCTCGGACATATGCTGGCTGGATTTCAGGACGCACATGGCGTCCACGAACCAGTTGCTGCCCTCCTCAGGGATGACGAAGGCAAGATCCTCGTTGTTCTCCAGCATGGTCAGATAGTCGCCGGCGTAGTACATGGCGATGGCCGCGTTGCCGCCCTCCATCTTGCCGAAGATCTCATCCATGACGAAGGCCTGATAGACGCCCTTGCTCTTGGCATTCTTCACCAACTCAAAGGCCTCGGTGAGCTGCGCCTCGTCGGTGGTGTTGATATCGTAGCCCAGATAGCACAGAGCCGCCATCAGCGCGTCGCGGGAGTTGTTGATCATCAGCACCTGTCCGGCGTATTTCTCGTCGAACATAGCGCCCCAGCTGGTAATGGGCTCGTCCACCATGGTCGTGTTGTAGATGATGCCCACGCTGCCCCATGTGTAGGGTACGGTGTACTTGTTCTCCGGGTCAAAGCTCAGGTGGGTAAACTGGGGGTCCATCAGCTGGAAATTGGGGATATTGTCATAGTTCAGCTCCGCCAGCAGATCCTCCTGAATAAGCCGGGCGATCATGTAGTCCGAGGGTACGATGACGTCGAAGTCCGCGCCGCCCATCTTAATGAGAGAGTACAGCGCCTCGTTGCTCTCCGCCGTCTGGTAGTTGACGCGGATGCCGGTCTGCTCTTCAAACTCCGTGATGAGGGACTCGTCGATATACTCGCCCCACGAGCAGACGTTCACCACGCGCTCGCTGCGGGCCGCCGTACCGGTGACGATCAACGTAGCCAGCAGCACGCAGGCCAGACCGCCGGCGGCGATCTTCTTCCCCAGACCGGGATACTTTTTCGGCGGCTTCACCGGGGCCGGCGCTTCGGCGCGGGCCGGATGGCGGACGTGGTCGTGGCTGTGGTGGTTCTCCCGGATGTTGATGAGCGCCAGCAGCAGGATCACCGTGACGAACAGCAGCGTGGACACGGCGTTGATCTCCGGGCTGATGCGCTTACGGGTCATGGCGTAGATGGTCATGGACAGGGTCTGCACCTTGCTGCCTGCCGTGAAGTAACTGATGACGAAGTCGTCGATACTCATGGTGAAGGCGATGAGCAGGCCGTTGATGATGCCGGGCATGATCTCGTGAATGACGACCTTGGTGAACGACTGGAACGGTGTGCAGCCGAGATCCAGCGCGGCCTCGACCAGATCCTTGTCCATCTGCTGGAGCTTCGGCATGACGTTCAGAATGACATAGGGGAGATCGAACGTGATATGCGCGATGAGAAGCGTCCAGAAGCCGAGCACGGAGTTGGTCTTCAAAACCGTCCCCGCGAACGCGAACAGCAGCGCCAGCGCAACGCCGGTGACGATATCCGGATTCGTCATGGGGATGTTGGTCAGCGTCATGGCAGCCTTGCGCAGTCTGGGGTTCAGGTTGTAGATGCCCAGTGACGCCACCGTGCCGAAGACCGTGGCGATGAAGCTGGCGAGAACCGAGACGAGCAGGGAGTTGCCCAGCCTGTCTCTTATACACATCTCCGAGCCCACGAGACGT
>URVR01000106.1 GCA_900551355.1 uncultured Eubacteriales bacterium
GCCGCGAAGTACTCGCCCCGGGACACCAGCTCGTCGGCGCTGATGCCCTTGTCCATCTTCTCCCGCAGGGCGTCGAACTCCGCCTCCAACGGCGTTTTCAGCCCCAGCTCATCCCGGATGTCCACATACCGGGAGCGGATCATCTCAAAAATGGCGTCGCAGCTGACGCCGTACTGCAGATGCGCGTGGCACAGATACAGCAGGTCGGTGAGCTTGTGGTCGTTCTTGTCCCGCTTACCGGCGGCGCTGACCACCACCACGCGGCGGCTGTCGTCCGCCCGCACGATATCCCGCACCTTGGCGAACTGCTTGGCGTCCGCCATGGACGAGCCGCCGAATTTCAATACTTTCAACATATTTCTGCCTCTTACCTTCGGTTTTTTTGCGCAGCACTTTTATCATGGCGACAAAAAAATCGCATTTGTCCGTGAGATAAAAACACTTGCTTTTTTGTTGGCGACAGTGTATCATAGCGTCATCAGAAATGCAAGAGAAATTTTTGGAGGACTTTTCCTATGCTGTACCATAGCACACGCGACATCCGCCTCACCGCCCCCTCCACCCGGGCGGTGCTGGAGGGCATTGCCCCCGACGGCGGTCTGTATATCTGCGATCCCGCCCGTCTGGACTTCGACTGGCAGGGCGCACTGCGTCTGGACACCCTGTCCATGGCCGCGAAGATCCTCTCCGCGCTGCTGCCGGACTTCCCCGACATGGAGGATCTCGTCCGCAAAAGCTACGCCGGCAAGTTCCCCACCGCCGACCTGACGCCGCTGGTGCCTGTGGGCGATAAATATGTGCTGGAGCTGTACCACGGCCCCACCTCCGCCTTCAAGGATGTGGCCCTGTCGGTGCTGCCCAGACTCATCGGCGCGGCGGCCAAGGCCGAGGGCATGGAGGGCGACGTGGTCATCCTCACCGCTACCTCCGGCGACACCGGCAAGGCCGCGCTGGAGGGCTTCCACGATGTGAAGGGCACCCGCATCATCGTGTTCTACCCCTACGGCGGCGTATCCGCCGTCCAGCAGGCGCAGATGGCCACCCAGACCGGCGACAATGTAAAGGTCTGCGCCGTCCGGGGCAACTTCGACGACGCCCAGACCGGTGTCAAGCAGGTGTTCGCCGCCTGTAAGGGACGTGACCTTCACGGCGCCATGCTGTCCTCCGCCAACTCCATCAACATCGGACGCCTTGCGCCGCAGGTGGTGTACTACTTCCGCGCCTACGGCGATCTGGTGAAGGCGGGCCGCATCGCCCTGGGCGACAAGGTGAACTTCGTGGTGCCCACCGGCAACTTCGGCGACATCCTGGCGGGCTACTTCGCCAAGGAGATGGGTCTGCCCGTGGGCCGTCTGGTCTGCGCCAGCAATGCCAACGACGTGCTGACGGAATTCATCTCCACCGGCCGCTACGACCGCCGCCGCCCGTTCTATAAGACCACCTCCCCCTCCATGGACATTCTGGTGTCCAGCAATCTGGAGCGTCTTTTGTTCCTGCTGTCCCGCGACAGCGCCTATGTGGCCGGCCTGATGCGCCAGCTCAGCGAGGACGGCGCCTACCAGCTGTCCGATGCGCTGCTGGAAAAGCTGCGGCAGGACTTCTCCTGCGGCTGCTGCGACGACAAGGGCGCTGCCGACGTCATCGGCCGCCTGTGGTCGGAACAGCACTACCTCTGTGACCCCCACACCGCCGTGGCGTGGTCTGTGGCGGAGCAGCTGGACGATGAGCTGCGCGGCACCGGTGCGCCCACGGTGGTGCTGTCCACCGCCTCGCCCTACAAGTTCCCCGCCGCGGTGCTGTCCGCGCTGGGCCAGCCGGGCAGTGACAACGAATTCCACATGATGAACGAGCTGGCGCGGATCTCCGGTGTCCCCATCCCCGGCAACCTGTCCGGGCTGGAGGGCCGCCCTGTGCTGCACAAGGACGTCATCGACAAGGACGCCATGCTGGATTACGTCCTGTCGGAAGTGCTGAAAAAGTGAGAAAGGAGCCGCTTGTATGAACATTGTTTGCTTGGATATGGAGGGCGTCCTCGTCCCCGAGATCTGGATCGCCTTTGCCGAGGAGAGCGGCATCCCCGCGCTGCGCCGCACCACCCGCGACGAGCCGGACTACGACAAGCTGATGCGCTGGCGCATCGACCTCCTGCGGGAGAAGGGCCTGAAGCTGCAGCAGATCCAGGACGTCATCGCCCGCATCGACCCGCTGCCCGGCGCCAAGGAGTTCCTGGACGAGCTGCGCAGCGTGGCACAGGTGGTGATCCTCAGCGACACCTTCGACCAGTTCGGCATGCCCCTGATGAAGAAGCTGGGTTACCCCACCCTGCTGTGCAACACGCTGGAGATCGACAGCGACGGCTACATCGCCCGTCACGTCATGCGGTGTGAGCACTCCAAGCTCACCACCGTCAGGGCCCTCCAGTCCATCGGCTACGACACCATCGCCAGCGGCGACAGCTACAACGATCTGGAGATGATCCTCCACAGCAAGGCCGGCTTCCTGTTCCGCACCACGGACAAGATCAAGGCCGACTATCCCCAGCTGCCCGCCTTTGAGAGCTACGACGATCTGCTGGCCGCCATCAGGGCCGCCCTGTAAAACCGGAACAAAAAGGAAAGTCCCGCGCCGATGGCGCGGGACTTTTGCTGTCTCTGTTACTTTTTTTCCGTCGGCGTCACATGGCCGCTCTCATCCACCGCGGCGGGGATGATCTGGCTGCGCGTGTTGCGGGCGATGTCGTCCAGCCGCATGCGGCTGGGGAAATCGCTGAGCAGCGTGTACGCCACGCCGTGCTTTTTGGCCCGGCCCGTCCGGCCGATGCGGTGGACGTAGTACTCGTTCTCCTCCGGCACCTCGTAGTTGAACACGGCGTCCACATCGTCCACGTCGATGCCGCGGCTGGCCACATCCGTGGCCACGAATACCCGCAGCTTGCCGTCCCGGAACCGCTGCATGACCTCCTCCCGCTTGCGCTGGGGGATGTCGCCGTGGATGCACTGGGCGTCCACGCCCCGCATCTGCAAAAACTTGGTGAGCCGCTCGGTGCTGCCCTTGGTGTTGCAGAAGCAGATGACCCGCTCGTAATTCTCGCAGTTCAGGATGCGCACGATGGCGTCCACCTTGCCGTCGGACGGCACCTCCAGCCGGTACTGGAGGATATCGGGCTTGTTCTCCTTGGTGGCCTGCACCGTGATCTCCTCCGGGTCACGCTGGTACACCCAGGAGATGTCCATGACTTCCCGGGAGATGGTGGCGGAAAACATCCCCAGATTCTTGCGGTTGGGGATCTTGTCCAGAATGCGGGTGACATCGTGGATAAAGCCCATGTCCAGCATCCGGTCGGCCTCGTCCAGCACCACGGTGCTGACGTCCTTCAGCGTCACGGTGCGGCGCTTCATGTGGTCGCTGAGCCGTCCCGGTGTGGCCACCACGATCTGGGGCCGGCGCTTCAGCGCGTCGATCTGCTTGCCGATGGGCTGACCGCCGTACAAGCACACCAGCCGCACGCCCTCGTGGCACACGGCGATGTCCCGCATCTCGTCGGTGATCTGCATGGCAAGCTCCCGGGTGGGGGCGAGGATGACGGCCTGTACCGCCTCGCTCTCCGGGTCGATGCGCTCGATGATGGGGATGCCGAAGGCCATGGTCTTACCGGTGCCGGTAGGGGCCTTGGCGATGACGTCCTTCCCCGCCAGCATGGGCGGAATGCAGCCGGCCTGCACCGGCGTACTGATGGTATAATGCTTGTTGCGAACGGCGCGCATGGTGGCCTCCGACAGGCCAAAGCTCTCAAACGGTGCGCCCTGTGTCACTTCCATATCCGTATCCTCGTCGTTTCATATGATTCCTATGATAGTATACCACATCTGTCAAGGCCGCATAAAAGGAGGGACCGCCCCGCGGTCCCTCCTTTTCGCTTATTTCTTATACGGCACATGCCAGATGGTGTCGGCATACTGGGCGATGGCCCGGTCGGCGGCGAAAATGCCGCTGCGGGCGATGTTCAGCAGGCTCATGCGGTTCCACTGCGTCCTGTCGCCGTAGGTGCGGCTCATCCGCTCCTCGGCGTCGCAGTAGGCGGCGAAGTCCGCCAGCACCATATACTGGTCGGCGGGGCCGTCCCCGCCCATCACCAGCCGCTGCCAGATGTCCTCGTAGGTGACGCCGTCGCCGAAGCCGGTCTTCAGCTGATCCACCACCCGGCGCAGCACGGGGTCCCGCTGATACAGCAGCTGGGGATCGTAGGTGCGGCGCAGGTGGGCCACCTCGTCGGCCTTCAGGCCGAACAGGAACATGTTCTCGTCCCCCAGCACCTCGTGCATCTCCACGTTGGCGCCATCCAGCGTGCCCACGGTCAGAGCGCCGTTCATCATGAACTTCATGTTGCCGGTGCCGCTGGCCTCCTTGCCGGCGGTGGAGATCTGCTGGCTCACCTCGCTGGCGGGCATCAGCATCTCCGCCAGAGAGACGCGGTAGTTCTCCAGAAACACCACCTGCAGCTTGTCCCGGCAGATGGGGTCGCGGTCGATCTGCGCGGCCAGGGAGTTGATGAGGTGGATGATGCGCTTGGCCACGGCGTAGCCCGGCGCGGCCTTGGCGCCGAACAGGAACGTCTGGGGCCGCATGTCCATGTTGGGATCGTCCTGCAGCCGCTGGTAGAGATAGATGATGTGCAGCACATTCAGCAGCTGGCGCTTGTACTCATGGAGCCGCTTCACCTGCACGTCGAAGATAGCGTCGGGATTCAGCACCACACCCTGCTGCTTCTTGGCATAGGCAGCAAAGGCCAGCTTGTTCTGGTGCTTGATCTCCTCCAGCCGCTTCAGCACCGATGCGTCGTCGGCGTAGGCCTCCAGCTTCTTCAGCTCCTGGGGCCTGGTGAGATACCCGTCGCCGGTAAGGTCGCAGATCAGGTCGTTGAGTCCCCGGTTGATCTGGGGCACCCAGCGGCGGTGGTCGATGCCGTTGGTGACGTTCTTGAACTTGTCGGGCATCATCTGGCAGGCTTCCTTGAACACATCCTTACGCAGGATCTCGGAGTGCAGCGCCGACACGCCGTTGACAGCCATGGACCCGGCAAGGCACAGGTTGGCCATGCGCACATGGCCGTCCCAGATGATGGCCAGCTTGGCGGTCTTGGCGGGGTCGTGGAAGTATTCCTCCACCTGCTTCTGCCAGCGGTGGGCGATCTCCTGCAGGATCTGCCAGACACGGGGCAGCAGCGTCTCGAACAGCTGCTGCGGCCAGACCTCCAGCGCCTCGGCCAGCACCGTGTGGTTGGTGTAGGCCACACAGTGGGTGACGATGTGCCACGCCTCGTCCCAGTCAAGGCCCGCGTCGTCCACCAGAATACGCATCAGCTCCGGGATCACCAGCGTGGGGTGGGTGTCGTTGATCTGGATGACGTTCTTCTCGTGGAAGTTCTTCAGGGTGCCGTACACCTCGATGTGCTTGCGGGTGATGGACTGCATGGTGGCGGAGACGAAGAAATACTGCTGCTTCAGCCGCAGGGACTTGCCCTCGTAGTGGTTGTCCTCGGGATAGAGCACCTGGCTGATGGCGTCCGCCATGGCCCGCTCCTCCGATGCCTGCAGGTACTGGCCCTGGCTGAACAGCTTCATGTCGATGGGCTTGGGGCTGCGGGCCTGCCACAGCCGCAGGGTATTGACGTGGTCGGTGTCGTAGCCGGCGATCTCCATGTCGCAGGGCACAGCCATGACCCGGGTGTAGTCCTCATGCACCACCATCAGGTGTCCGTTGTCCCAGCGGGTGCGGACCTTGCCGCCGAAGTGGACCTCCTCGGCCTCCTGCAGCTTGGGCAGCAGCCACGCGTCGCCCAGCTGCATCCAGTCGTCCGGCAGCTCCACCTGCTGGCCCTCCACGATCTTCTGCTTGAAGATGCCCAGCTCGTAGCAGATGGAATAGCCGGCGGCGGGGATCTCCAGCGTGGTCATGCTGTCCAGCTGTCTCTTATACACATCTGACGCTGCCGACGATCGCATAAGT
>URVR01000107.1 GCA_900551355.1 uncultured Eubacteriales bacterium
CGAGATTCCTCTACGTCTCGTGGGCTCGGAGATGTGTATAAGAGACAGGTCCAGCGCCTGCCCGAACTCCGCCAGCATGACCTCCGGACGGAACAGCGGCGTGTTGATGACCATCAGCGCCGCGTCCGGGATGCCGTGGAGCGGCCTTGTCACCGCGTTATGCTCGTAGCCGGAGATGACGACCCGGCTCCCCGGCTTTACCAGCGTTTTGATGGCGATGTTCAGCCCATGGGTGGCATTGCCGGTAAACACCACCCGCGCCGGATCCTCCACGTCAAACAGCTCCGCCGCCAGGCTGCGGCACTGAAAATCCGTCTCCTCCGCCAGCCGCGTGGCGGGATAGCTGCCGCGCCCCGGCGAGCTCATGGCCGTCACAGCGCTGTACATGGCCCGGCGCACACGCTCCGGCTTTTGCAGCGTCGTGGCTCCGGCATCCAGATAGATCATATTTCCACCTCGTTATATGCGCTCCCCTGCCGCTGAAAGACCCGCAGAGGCCCTATTCCCAAGCTGCGCAGCAGCACCGACGCCTCCGGCGCTCTGGACGCCGGCAGCCGCAGCACATAGCCGCAGCCGCTGCCGGTCAGTCCCACCGGCGCGCGGCCCATGGCGGCGCGTATCCCGTTCTGCGCCAGCGCCTGCGCCATGCGCTGGGCGTGTGTGACGGAGCGGGCGGTCAGCAGATATTCTTCCATATCGCACCTCCTCACACGCCATTTTATGAGGTCCGCGGTGCCGATGTGAAAGGCGGGCGCCTCCTTTTCGGAAGCGCCCGCCTGTTTTGCCTGTTATGCAGTTACTTTTCCGTCAGCAGCGCCACGGCGTGGCAGGCCATGCCCTCCCCCGCGCCGGTAAAGCCCAGATGCTCCTCCGTGGTGGCCTTGACGGATACCTGCGTCACGTCGATGCACATGGCCGCCGCCAGCCGCCGCCGCATCTCCGGGATGTGGGGCGCCAGCTTGGGAGCCTGCGCCAGCACCGTGGCATCCACGTTGCCGATGGCCCAGCCGTTTTCCGCCAGACGCGCCGTCACCTGCTCCAGAAGGCGCAGGCTGTCCGCGCCCCGCCAACGCTCATCGCTGTCGGGGAACATGCCGCCGATGTCACCCAGTGCCGCCGCGCCCAGCAGCGCGTCCATCACCGCGTGGGCCAGCACATCCGCGTCGGAGTGGCCCAGCAGTCCCCGCTCATAGGGGACGGTGACGCCGCCCAGGATCAGCGGACGGCCTTCCGTCAGGCGGTGCACGTCGTACCCGTGCCCGATCCGCAGCCCCATCATTGCGCTTCTCCTCTCCGGCGCAGGAACGCCTCGGCCACCGCCAGATCCTCCGGCGTGGTGATCTTGATATTTTCCCGCCAGCCGGGTGTCAAGTATACCTCCTTGCCAAGCCGCTCCACAGCGGAGCAATCATCGGTCAGCGCCGCGCCCGCGGCCAGCGCGGACTGCAGCGCCGCCTTCAGGATATTGGCCTGAAAGACCTGGGGTGTCTGCACCGCGAACAGGGTGCTGCGGTCCGGGGTGGACAGCACCAGCCCTGCCATATCCGCCACCTTCACCGTGTCCGTCACCGGCAGCGCCGGGGCGATGGCGTAGGTGCGCTGGCCCAGACGGATCAGCTCATCCACCTGTTCCGGCAGGATCAGAGGCCGCGCCCCGTCGTGGATAGCCAGATATTCCGTGTCCGGGCTGGCCTCCAGCGCCGCCAGCAGCACCGACTCAGCCCGGCTGGCGCCGCCCTCCACCACACGGATAGGCTTGCGGATACCGGCGCGGCTCACCAGCGCAGCCACCTCCTCCAGCTTCTCAGGCTGGGCGGCCACCACGATCTCGTCCACCAGCACCGCCTGATCCAGCACGGACAGCGTCCGCGTCAGCACCGGCGCGCCGCACAGCTGGGCGAACATCTTGTCCGTGCCGTCCATACGGATGGACTTCCCCGCCGCCGGCACGATGGCCGCGCAGTGGGGGTGCACCTTTTTCTTTACGTTTTTCCGCATCCGGTCAAACAGCTTTCCCATGGCTCTCCGCTCCTGTCGCATCGTTTCGTTTGTATCAGTATACCGCATTTTTCCGGTTTTTACAAGGACTATTCCCGCAGTATGTCTGTAAAGTCTGTTCACTTGCCATCCCTTATGCGGCAAAAGGCGGGCCGCACAGCGGCCCGCCTCCCTGTCATCTTCTGTTGTGGGGATACCAGATCTTCTGCTGCTCCGCGGCGCGGATCAGCTCGTCCCGGAAGTCGGGGTGCGCAATGGAGATCAGCTTCTCCGCCCGCTCCCAGACGCTGAGGCCCTTGAGACAGACGCAGCCGTACTCCGTCACCACATACATGGTGTTGACGCGGGTGTCCGTCACCACGGAGCCGGGCTGGAGCGTGGGACGGATGCGGGACTTCAGGGAGCCGTCCTTGTCCTTGAACGTGGAGGACAGGCAGATAAAGCTCTTGCCTCCCTTGGACAGGTACGCGCCCAGCACAAAGTCCTGCTGACCGCCGGCGCCGCTGATCTGCTTGGTGCCCGCTGTCTCGCCGTTGACCTGCCCGTACAGGTCCACGTCCACGGCGTTGTTGATGGAGATGAAGTTGTCGATGGCCGCGATGGTGCGGATATCGTTGGTGTAGCTGATCGGCGCGGACATACAGGCGGGGTTGTCGTCCAGATAGTCGTAGAGCTTCTGGGTGCCGGCGGCAAAGGCAAAGACCTGACGGCCCCGGTCGATGCTCTTCCGGGCGCAGGTGACCTTGCCGGCCATGGCCAGATCCACATAGGCGTCCACATACATCTCCGTATGGACACCCAGGTCCTTCAGGTCGGACTCGCAGAGCATGGCGCCCACGGTGTTGGGCATGCCGCCGATGCCCAGCTGGAGACATGCGCCGTCGGGGATCTGCTCCACGATGAGCCGGGCCACCGCCTTGTCCACCTCGGTGGCGGTGCCGGAGGGCTGGATGCCCATGGGGTCGTTGCGGCCCTCCACCACCATGTCCACCTCGCTGATGTGGATGCAGTTGTCGAAGCCGCCCAGACAACGGGGCATGTTCTTGTTGACCTCCACGATGACCACCTTGGCCATCTCGCATACGGCCTTTACATGGGAGGCCGACAGGCCGAAGTTGAAGTAGCCGTGCTTGTCCATGGGAGCCACCTGGAACATGGCCACGTCCGGGGGCGTAATGTGGTCATAATAGTAGCGGGGCAGCTCGGAGTAGCGCATCGGCTCGTGGAACCCGGCGCCGCTGGCGATGTGGTGCCGTTCCACGCTGCTCATGTGGTGGGAATTGAAAATGATGTGATGCACCGGGTCCTCGATGTCGAAGATGGCCGGCTTCCACAGGCTGATACCGCCGCGGACCTTCACATCCTCCAGCTCCGGTGCCCGGCGGGCCAGTGCCTCGTCCAGCACGCGGGGATGGATGGCGCAGAAGCCGTAGTCCACCCAGTCGCCGGATTTAATGACCTTCACCGCCTCGTCGGCGGTGGTCAGCTTCTGGCGGTACATCTCCTGATAATCTGCAAAAGGCATGATAAAGCTCCTCTCTTTCTGTTTCTCCCAATTGTTAATTTTACCACAAACCTCAGGGATGTACATTGGCGGATGTACCAATTATCGCCTCTTCCGATTGTGCATTTTTTAACAGGTAGTGGCCGGATATGCAAAAAAACAGCGGCACCCACATGGGTACCGCTGTTTTTTTATGGGATCGGATTACTCCTCGTCGCCCTCGTCCTCGGCGGAAGGAGCCAGCAGAGCACGGATGGACAGGGAGATCTTCTGCTTCTCCTCGTCGATGGCAGTGATCTTGGCGTCCACGATGTCGCCCTCAGCCAGCACGTCGCCGGGCTTCTCAATGCGGCGATCCGCGATCTGGGAGATGTGGATCAGGCCGTCCACACCGGGAACCACCTCGGCAAAGGCGCCGAAGGTCATCAGCTTCACGATGCGCACCTGAGCCACGTCGCCGACGTGATAGGTGGACATGAATTTGTCCCAGGGATTGCAGGAACGATCCTTCACGCCCAGAGAGATCTTGCGCTTCTCGGGATCGAAGGAGATGACGTACACATCCAGGGTGTCGCCCACGGAAACCACCTCAGCGGGGTTCTTGATGCGGGACCAGGACAGCTCGGAGATATGTACCATACCATCCACGCCGCCGATGTCCACGAATACACCGTAAGAGGTCATGGACTTCACGGTGCCGGTGTAGTGCTTGCCGACCTCGATGTTCTCCCAGATCTCAGCCTGGGCAGCCTGACGGGCCTCATAGGTCACGGCCTTGATGGAGCCGACGACACGGCGGCGGGCACGGTTGACCTCGGTGATGCGCAGGGAGACGGTCTGGCCGATCATGGCGCTCAGCTCGGCGCCGCGGGGCAGGCCGGACTGGGAAGCGGGCACGAACACGCGCACGCCCTTGACGTTGACGACGATGCCGCCCTTGTTCTCCTCGGTGACCTTGCCCTCGAGAGTGGTCTTCTCCTCGCGGGCGGTCTCAATGTCCTCCCAGACCTTGACAGCGTCCAGACGCTT
The DNA here is from genome assembly GCA_900551355.1 of uncultured Eubacteriales bacterium. Lineage (GTDB taxonomy): Bacteria > Bacillota > Clostridia > Oscillospirales > Oscillospiraceae > Vescimonas. The sequence goes on from URVR01000107.1 coordinate 4,532, forward strand.
CTTGGACAGCATGGCGTAACCCTCCACGTCGTTGACGCGGATGATATAGGTCTCGATCTCGTCGCCGACCTTCACCACATCCTCAGGCTTCACGCTGGGATCGGCGGACAGCTCGTCGATGGAAATATAACCTGCCTGCTTGCAGCCCAGGTCAACCTGCACCTCGGTGGGACCGATGGCAGTCACGATACCGGTTACCTTCTCTCCTGTATTCAAAGTCTTAAAAGATTTTTCCAGCATTTCCTCGAAGCTCTCTTCGGTAGCTTCCACGTTCTTGATCTCGTCGCTCATTCTTGCATATACCTCCTTAATGATGCCCGCAGGCGTGGACGCGCCGGCTGTAAGCCCCGCCACAGAACATCCGTTAAGAAAGTCACCCTTGAGTTCATCCGCCCGTTCGATCTGATAGACGACGGGGCACCTCTCGCTGCAAATCTCCGTTAAATGTTTGGTGTTGGCACTCTTACGATCTCCGACCACGACCATCACGTCCGCCATGGCGGCGATCTCCGCCGCTTCCGACTGACGCTTATGCGTAGCATTACATATTGTATCAAAGATTTCTGCGTTTGTACACTGTTTTTTTAAAATTTTTACGCAGTCCTCCCAGAGGCTGCGGATGCAGGTGGTCTGGGCCGCCGCCATCAGCGGTGACCTGCGCCGCTCCGGCCTGTCAGAAAGCCATTTTTCCAGTGCTTCGGGCCCGTCCACGATGACGGAGGACGCCGCCCAGCTGGCCGCGCCCATGACCTCCGGATGGTGCTGCTCACCGACGATGATGGGCGTGCGCCCCTCCTCCCCGGCCCGGGCCACCAGACGCTGGATGCGCCGCACATTGGGACAGGTGGCGTCCACGATGTCCGCGCCCGCAGCCGCCAACGCCTCATAGACCTGCTTTTTCTCGCCGTGGGAGCGGATGATCACCGTCTCCCCCGGCCGCACCTGGGACGCATCCTCCACCTGCCGGGCGCCCAGCGCCTCCAGCTCCTGCACCACATGGGCGTTGTGGATGATGCTGCCCAGCATGACGCAGCCGCCCTTTTCCCGGGCGGTCTGCTCCGCCAGCTTCACCGCACGCTCCACGCCGTAGCAGAACCCGGCAGACCTGGCCAGTATCACACGCATGTCACACCGCCCAGCTCATAGGCCCGCCGCATGACCTCGTCGGTGTTGGCCTGATACTCCTCCACGGTGCCCTTGCGCCCCGTATAGGTGGGGGCAAAGGGCTTCCCGAAGGTGATAACGGTCTTGCGGAACAGCCGCTTCTTCATGCCGATGAACACCGGCACCATCTTCACCCCGGCGCGGATGGCCATCATGCCGGCGCCGCTCTTGGGCGTCACCTGCCCGGGCTGCTTCACCCGCGTCCCCTCCGGGAAGATCAGCAGGTTCCAGCCCTGTCTCTTATACACATCTGACGCTGCCGACGATC
>URVR01000108.1 GCA_900551355.1 uncultured Eubacteriales bacterium
GCCGCAGCTCCTCCAGGATCTGGGCGGACAGGCGCTCCGCCGCCTGACGCCGTCCCTCGGACAGCGCCCGGGCCGCAGTCATGGCAGCCTTCTCCGCCCTGGTGCGCTCCTGCTCCAGCCGGGCCAGCGTGTCGCCGGCGTATTCGATCTGCTCCAGCTCGGCGCGGCAGCGCTCCAGATAGGCCAGCATGTCCTCCACGCTGGGGCCGTACTTTTTCTTCAGACGATACAGTTGATCCATGCGGCTCTCCACATCGTCCAGCTCGTTGGGGGAAAAGTCGAAGCCCTCCCGCTTGTCCTCGATGGTGGCCGCCACGTCGTAGGCCTCGCTGTACAGCGCCTCCAGGCGCTCGTACAGACGGGCGTAGTCATCGTCCAGGTGGCGCACGGCGCCTACGGCGTCCTGGGCGCGGCGCAGCAGACCCAGCGCACCGTCGCCGCTGTCGTCGCCGTTGAGGGCATAGTCCGCTTCGGAGACGGCGGAGATGAATTTTTCCGCGTTGCGCAGCAGGTTGCGGCGGGCGGAAAGCTCCGCCTCCTCGCCGGGACGGAGCTGCGCCCGCTCCAGCTCGCCGATCTGGTAGGTCAGGGTGTCCACGCGGCGGGCTTTTTCCGACTCGTCCATCTGCAGGGACTGTATTTTGCGCTGTATATCTGTAAAGGTATTATACTTTTCAGTATATGTGCTGATAAGCGTTTCCAGTTTTCCAAAGCTGTCCAAAAACACAAGATGCTGCTCCTCGTCCAGCAGCTGCTGGCCATCGTGCTGGCCGTGGATATTCAGCAGGCGGCTGCCCAGCATCTTCAGCTGGCCCACCGTCACGGGACGTCCGTTTACCCGGCAGGCGCTCTTGCCGTCGCTGCCGATCTCCCGCTGCAGAAGCAGGGAGCCGTCCTCCTCCGGTGCGATACCCAGCGGCTCCGTGATGGAACCGTCCACGCCGGAGAACACGGCGCTGACGAATGCCTTGTCCGCGCCGGTGCGGATCAGCTCACGGCTGGTGCGCTGGCCCAGCACGGCGCTGAGGGCGTCAATAACGATGGATTTGCCCGCGCCCGTCTCGCCGGTCAGGGCGTTGAAGCCCGGCTCGAACCGGATGTCCGCCTCCTCAATAATGGCGATATTCTCAATATGGAGCACTTCCAGCATGGCGTTGTCCTCCTTCGACTCCTCAGCGGAGCATCTGCCTGACCTGTTCGCAGAAATCCACGGCGCGGACATTGTCGTGGAACACCAGCAGAATGGTGTCGTCACCGGCCAGCGTGCCCACGATGTCCGTGTCCGCCATATTGTCCAGCGCAAAGGCCGCGCCCTGCGCCATACCCTCGATGGTCTTGAGCACCACCAGGTTCTGGGCCGCTTCCACCGACAGCACGCACTCACGGAAGATGGTGCGCAGCTTTTCGGCGAAGTTCAGCTTCGTCTTCTGCACCGACACGGCGTAGCGGTAGCGGCCCTGGCCGGTAGGTTCCTTCACCAGATGGAGCTGCTTGATGTCACGGGACACAGTGGCCTGCGTGCATTTCACGCCCCGCTCCGCCAGCAGGCGCAGCAGCTGCTCCTGCGTCTCCACGGCTTCCTGCTCGATGATCTCAAGCAGAATGGTCTGACGGTCATTTTTCATGCTTGGCTGCCTCCATTCCCATTTTTGAATCCAGTATCTCGCAGAAGCTCTTCCTGGAGAGCCGTACCAGCTTTGTGGTGAATTTGGACTGCCGCACCCGCACCTTGTCCCCGTTCTTCAGGGAGAATGCCTTGCCGCCGTCCACGGAGAGGTAGACGAACTTGCGGTTGGCGTCCGCCGCCTCGATGGTGATGGTGTGATCCGGGGACAGCACATAGCTGCTGGCCCGGGTGGAGTGGGGGCAGATAGGCGTCAGCAGCAGATTCCGGGCCGTGGGCTCCACAATGGGGCCGCCCGCCGCCATGGAATAGCCGGTGGAGCCGGTGGGCGTGGAGACGATGCCGCCGTCGCCGGTGATCTTCGTCAGCCGCCCCTCCTCCGTGGCTACGTCCAGACGCACCACACGGGCCACGGAGCCCTTGGACACCACCGCGTCGTTGAGGGCGATGTTGCTGTACACCGGTTTTCCTTCACGCAGCACGGTCACGTCCAGCATCATCCGGGATTCCACGGAGAAATCCCAGTTTTTCAGATCGTTGAGCCGCTCCAGCTCGTTGGGCTCCAGCTCCGACATGAAGCCGAGGCTGCCCAGATTGATGCCCAGCACCGGCACGCTGTGCAGCGCCACGGTGCGGGCCAGATGCAGGATGGTGCCGTCGCCGCCGAAGGCGATGAGCAGGTCGGCATGCTTGATCTCCTGCTGCAGCTGGCGGATGGGCACGCCCAGCTGGTCGCCGTAGCCCTCCCGGTTGAAGGGCAGACACACCACGGTCTCAAAGCCGATGTGCTCCAGGATCTCCCGGGAGCGCTTGGCCACCGTCAGCTCATCGTCCCGATAGGGGTTCGGGCAGAGGATCACTCGTTTCATTCGTTGTCCCTTCTCTCTTTCAGCTCCTCGTGGGAGGCATCCACCAGCGCGGTCAGGTCGGAGATGCAGTCCGGCTCCTCGCTTTTTCGCAGATAGCCCAGATACTCGATATTCCCCTCCGGCCCGCGGATCGGCGAATATGTGATGCCAAGCACTGTAAAGTGATTATCCTTTGCATGTGTCAGGAAGCTTTCCAGCACCTCCAGATGTACCTTCGGGTCGCGGACGACCCCCTTCTTCCCCACCTTTTCCCGTCCTGCTTCAAACTGCGGCTTGATAAGGCAGGCGATCTCGCCGCCCTGACGCAGCAGGCCGTACAGCGCCGGGAAGATCAGCTTCAATGAGATGAACGACACGTCGATGGACGCAAAATCCAGCTCGTCCGGGATCTGCTCATGATCCAGATACCGGGCGTTGGTGCGCTCCAGACACACCACGCGCGGGTCGCTGCGCAGCTTCCAGTCCAGCTGGCCGTAGCCCACGTCCACGGCATAGACTTTTGCGGCGCCGTTTTGCAGCATGCAGTCGGTAAAGCCGCCGGTGGATGCGCCGATATCAGCGCAGATCTTGCCCTCCAGCGTGATGGGAAAGGTCTTCATGGCCTTTTCCAGCTTCAATCCGCCGCGGCTGACATAGGGCAGCGCGTGGCCCCGCACCTCGATGGGTGCGTCCTCCGCCACCGCCGTACCGGGCTTGTCCACCCGCTGACCGCTGACGAACACCAGCCCCGCCATAATATTGGCCTGGGCCTTCTGGCGGCTGTCCAGCAGGCCGCGCTCCACCAGAAGCACGTCCAGTCTTACCTTTTTGCTCATGCCAGCACCTCCTTGACGGCGGCGGACACACCGGCGGCATCCAGTCCCAGCGCGTGATAGAGCTGCTGTACGCTGCCCTGTGCGGGCAGCCGCTCTCCGGCGTTCAGCAGCCGCAGTCTCTCCGGCGCGGCGTTTCGCTCCAGCAGGGCGGCAGCCAGGCGCTGCCCGACGCAGCCCTGCCGCAGCTGATCCTCCAGCACCACCAGACGCGATGCGCCGTCCAGCGCGCTGCATACCGCATCCCATTCCAGCGGTGCCACGCGGTTCAGCTTTACCACGCGCACCGTAATCCCCTCGTTGGCCAGACGCTGCGCCGCCTCCAGCGCCTGATTCACCAGCACGCCGTAGGTGACGATGCACGCATCTGTTCCCTGCCGCAGCACCGATACCGGCGCGTCGCCGCAGTCCTCACGGTAGGCGCCCTCGCCGCCCCGGGGATAGCGGACGGCCACAGGGCCGGTACATTCATACAGCGCCGTGTGCAGCATGTGCCGCAGCTCCGCGAAGCTGGCGGGGCACAGCACCGTCATGCCGGGGATCTGGGACAGGTAGTCCATGCAGCCGTGGTGGGTCTCGCCGTCGGCGCCCACCAGTCCGGTGCGGTCCACCGCCAGCACCACATGCAGGCCGTCCAGCGACACATCCTGCATCAGCATGTCGTAGCCCCGCTGGAGGAAGCTGTCATACACCGCGAAAACGGGCAGCATGCCCTGCTTGGCCATGCCCGCCGCCATGGCCACGGCGTGGCCCTCGGCGATGCCCACATCGAAAAACCGCTCCGGATGTGCTTTGGCGAAGGGCGACAGCCCTGTGCCGTCCGTCATGGCCGCCGTGATGGCGCAGATGCGCCTGTCGGAGGCAGCCAGCGCCGTCAGCTCTTCCCCGAACACGGAGGAGAAGGACGGGGACGCCGGTGCGGACGCGCCGGTGGCCGGGTCAAAGGGCGGCACGCCGTGGAACCGCTCCGGCTCCCGCTCGGCAGGGGCGTAGCCCTTGCCCTTTACCGTGTGTACATGCAGCAGCACCGGGCAGTTCTGCTCCCGGGCCGCCCGCAGCATATCCGTCAGGCTCCGCACGTCGTGGCCGTCCACCGGCCCCATGTAGGTGAAGCCCATATCCTCGAACACAGTGCTCACCGGCAGCAGCGACTTTTTCAGCGCCGTTTTCACGTCGTGGCTCAGCTCGTACAGCTTTTGGCCGGCTCTGCTGCCGTCCAGCACCTGCCGGTATTTCTTCTTGAATTCGTAGTAGCCCGGCTTTGTCCGCATGCGGGCCAGATGGCGGGACATGCCGCCCACGTTGGCGCCGATGGACATGCCGTTGTCGTTGAGGATCACGATCAGCGGTTCGCCGGAGGCACCCGCGTCGTTGAGGCCCTCAAAGCTCAGGCCGCCGCCCAGCGCGCCGTCGCCAATCAGGGCCAGCACATGGTAGGGCTGCTTCTGCAGCGTCCTGGCCCGGGCCATGCCCAGCGCCACGGACACAGAGTTGGAGGCATGGCCCGCCACAAAGGCGTCGTGGACGCTCTCGTAGGGCTTGGGGAAGCCGGAAAGCCCCTCAAACTGCCGCAGGGTGCCGAACAGCTCCTGCCGGCCCGTCAGCGCCTTGTGGACATAGCACTGGTGTCCCACATCGAACACCAGCCTGTCCTTGGCGGTATCAAAAACGCGGTGGATAGCCACCGTAAGCTCCACCGCACCCAAATTGGACGCAAGATGCCCGCCGGTGCGGGACACCTGCTCTACCAAAAACTGCCGCAGCTCCAGACACAGCAGCTCTGTTTGTTTTTCGCTCAGACACTTCACGTCCGCCGGAGAATGTATCGTTTCCAAGATCAACGTAAATACGCCCCTTTTTTCAGCGATAGAGATGCAGCGCGTTCATGATCCGCGCCACACGGTACACCACCTTTGTGCAGTCGTTGATGGCCACCGATTTGCCCAGCGCCTTGCCGCCGATGGTGATGCCGGAGATCAGCGCCGTCACGCCGATGGAGATGAGGATGGACGTGGTGCTGAAGTCCCGCTGGAGCTGCACCACGATCACCGCCGCCGTGGAGCCGGAGACGATGCCGCAGATGTCGCCCACCACGTCGTTGCACACGGAGCTGACCTGATTGGCGTTCTGCAGGAGACGGATGGCTTCCCGTCCGCCCTTTTCTTTGTGGGCGGCCATGGAGTGGAACGGCTTGGGATCCGCCGCCGTCACCGCCACACCGATCATATCGAACACGATGCCGAGGCCGATGAACACCGCCAGCACTCCCACAGCCACCAGATAGCCCGCGCCCTCCAGCGCGGTGGAGGAGAAAAAGCTCAGCACGGCGCTGAGCGCCACCGCCAGCAGAAAGACCCGCAGCGGCCAGCTCCCCTGTTTCTTTTTCTTCTTTTTATCCTTGTCTGCCAAGTGACGAACCTCACTTAATCATATAGTCATGCTGAACAGGGCGGCTCCGGGAGTAAATCTTGCGGCTTAGGTACGGGTTGGATTTCCCCGCAGCACACCTCTCGTCGCCGATGAAGGCGGTTTCCCCTTCGGTGCCGTGTCACGGTGTCGCCCGCCGTGATACCCGACTGCCACTTAGTCCTGTCTCTTATACACATCTCCGAGCCCACGAGACGTAGAGGAATCTCGT
>URVR01000109.1 GCA_900551355.1 uncultured Eubacteriales bacterium
GTGGTGACCCGTACCGGATTCGAACCGATGTTAAAGGCGTGAGAGGCCTCTGTCTTAACCACTTGACCAACGGGCCGCAGATTTTCTTCTATTTCATCGGCCGAAACCGTTGAAATCATGGTACACCTTCAGGGACTCGAACCCTGGACACCCTGATTAAGAGTCAGGTGCTCTACCAACTGAGCTAAAGGTGCATATCCATTTGACACGGCTATTATAGTCGATGTTTTTCCATTTTGCAAGCCTTTTTTGCGTGATCCGATGATTTTTTTCGGCATATGGACAGACGCGGCAAAATAATGCTTTCAAAAGGACAGTATTTGTGATATGATGCAGGTCTATACCAAAAAGAAAGCGGGATGGCGCGTGGAGTACGGACAGGTGATACGGGCGCGGTTTCTGGCGCGGCCCAACCGCTTTATCGCCCACGCGGCGCTGGACGGCGGCGAAGCGGTGGTGTGCCATGTGAAGAACACGGGCCGCTGCCGGGAGCTGCTGGTGCCGGGCGCCGCTGTTTATCTGGAGAGAGCCGCCAACCCGGCGCGAAAGACGGCCTACGACATGATCGCGGTGGAAAAGGGCGGGCGCCTCATCAACATGGACGCCCAGGCCCCCAACCGGGCGTTTGCCGAGTGGGCGCGGACGTTCGACCCGTCGGCGGAGACGGTGAAGCCGGAGTTTACGTTCGGACAGTCCCGGCTGGACTTCTGCCTGGAGGGGCCGCAGGGCCTGCATCTGGTGGAGGTCAAGGGCGTGACGCTGGAGGACGGCGGCCACGCCCGGTTCCCGGACGCGCCCACGGAGCGGGGCGTCCGGCACCTGCATGAGCTGATGCGGGCGGCGGCGCTGGGCCACCGGGCCACGGCGTTCTTTGTCATCCAGATGGAGGATGTGACGGACTTTGCCCCCAACGACGATACACACCCCGCCTTCGGCGCGGCGCTGCGGCAGGCGGCGGCCGCGGGGGTGCAGGTGGCGGCGTACAGCTGCCGCGTGACGCCGGACAGCATGACCATCCACCGGCCTGTGCCGGTGGTTTTGTAAGGAGAGAAAACGATATGACATTACTGGAGATATTTCTGGTAGGCATCGGCCTGAGCATGGATGCCTTCGCGGTGGCCATCTGTAAGGGACTGGCCATGCCAACCATCAACAGGAAGCAGACGCTGCTCATCGCCGCGTATTTCGGCGTGTTTCAGGCGCTGATGCCGCTGACCGGCTGGTTGCTTGGCTCCCAGTTCGCCCGGCATGTGACGAAAATGGCACCGTGGATCGCCTTTGTGCTGCTGGCGTGGATCGGCGGCAATATGATCCGGGAGAGCCTGTCCAAAAAGGAGGAGGACGAGGAGGTCGAGCCGGCGGAGCTGCGGCACAAGGAGCTTTTCATGCTGGCCATTGCCACCAGCATCGACGCACTGGCTGTGGGCGTCAGCTTTTCCATGGTGGAGCTGGCCATCCCTATCGGCGCGGCGGCGGCCCTCATCGGCTGCACCACCTTCGCCATCTCCGTGGGCGGCGTGTTCGTGGGGCACATCTTCGGCGCCAGGTACAAGAACCGTGCGGAGTTCGTGGGCGGCGCCATCCTGATCCTCATCGGCGTGAAGATCCTGCTGGAGCATTTCGGCGTACTGTAAAAAAGCATATGGCGGGAGGGTGCGCAGGGGCGCACCCTCCTTTCGCATGCACCTGGATTTTACACAGATTTTACAAAACACTTACATTGGATTTGACAATGGCGTGTTATCCTGCGGATGGTCACGAATGTGTAAAATCAAGGAGAGAGCGATATGACGATTTTCAATGCGCTGACGATGATCGGCGGCCTGTGCCTGTTTTTGTTCGGCATGGATCTGATGGGGCAGGCGCTGGAGCGCCGGGCCGGCGGCAAGCTGCGGACGATGCTGGACAAGATGACCGGACGGGTCATGACCGGCTTCCTGACGGGCCTTGCCATCACCGCCGTCATCCAGAGCTCCTCGGCCACCACGGTGATGGTGGTGGGCTTTGTCAACTCCGGGCTGATGACGCTGCGGCAGGCCATCAATGTCATCATGGGCGCCAATGTGGGCACCACCGTGACGGCGTGGCTGCTGAGCATGGCGGGCATCAGCAGCGGCAATGTGTTCGTCAATCTGCTGAAGCCCACGTCCTTCACACCGGTGCTGGCGCTGGTGGGCATCATCTTCTATATGTTCTGCAAAAACGGCAAGAAGAAGGACACCGGCATGATCCTGTTGGGCTTTGCCACGCTGATGTTCGGTATGGACACCATGAGCGGCGCGGTGGCGGGGCTGAAGGACGTGCCCGCCTTCGCCCAGCTGTTCATCGCCTTCAAGAACCCGGTGCTGGGTGTGCTGGCCGGCGCGGTGCTGACGGGTATCATCCAGTCCAGCTCCGCCTCCGTGGGCATCCTGCAGGCGCTGGCCGTCACGGGGCAGGTGAGCTATGCCGCCGCCATCCCCATCATCATGGGCCAGAACATCGGCACCTGCGTCACGGCGCTGCTGTCCTCCGTGGGCACCAGCAAGAACGCCAGGCGCGCCGCCGCGGTGCATCTGATGTTCAACGTTATCGGCGTGGCGGTGCTGCTGACGGTGTTCTGCATCGTCAAGGCGATCTTTGATCCGGTCATCCTCCACGAGAGCGCCACCATGTACGGCATCGCCATCGCCCACTCCTGCTTCAACATCGTCTGCACGGCCATGCTGCTGCCCTGCGGCGGCCTGCTGGAGAGGCTGGCTGTCCGGCTGGTGCCGGACGGGCCGCAGGAGCGGTCGGAAAAGCCGGTGGAGCTGGACGAGCGCCTGCTGGCCACGCCGCCGCTGGCGCTGCAGCAGTGCCGCACCGTGGCGGAGGAGATGGCCGGCTGCGCCGTGGAGGCGCTGGACAGCGCGCTGAACGCCTTTTCCGCCTACACGCCGGAGCTGGCGGAGCGCATCCGGCAGGAGGAGAAGCGCTGCGACCACTATGAGGACGTGCTGGGCACCTATCTGGTGAAGCTCAGCACCCAGCAGATGGGCGCGGCGGAGAGCGAGGAGGCCACGGAGCTGCTGAAGACCATCGGCGACTTCGAGCGCATCTCCGACCACGCCGTCAACGTGCTGGAGTCGGCGGAGGAGCTGCGGGCCAAGGAGCTGACCTTCAGCCGGGCGGCACAGAGCGAGCTGGACGTGCTGTCCCGGGCGGTGCGGGAGATCCTGACCCTGGCGCTGCGGGCCTTCCGGGAGAAGGACGCGGCCGCCGCCGGACAGGTGGAGCCGCTGGAGCAGGTCATCGACGCTCTGAAGGAGCAGATGCGGACGCGGCACATCCTGCGGATGCAGCAGGGCCAGTGCAGCATCGAGGCGGGCTTCGTGTGGTGCGACCTGCTGACGGATCTGGAGCGCACCTCCGACCACTGCTCCAACATCGCCGGCTGCGTCATCGACGCCGCCCAGCACAACCTGAATCTCCACGAGACGCTGCACAACATGCACCACAGCGACGAGGAGTATCGCCGCCGGTTCGACGCCTGCGCGGAGATATACCGCCTGCCGCCGCCGGAGCAGGCATGAAAAAGGAGTCCGTATCCCTTGGGATACGGACTCCTTTGCTTCACAGGTGTGCGACGACGTCCATGGTGATGCGGGCCGTCAGCCCCCACAGCGGGTGGGCCAGACCGTGATACACCGGCACCTCCATGTAATAGGGGCGCCAGGGATAGTCGGCGGAGACGCCGGCCTCCGCGTAGGGGAAGTCGGGGATGGACACCGGATGGCGGTAGGTGTAGACGGTGGGCGGATGGTCATGCAGCCATTGCAGGGGGATGAGGAACGTATCGGCCACCTCCGCCGCGCAGGGACGCATGGCGTCCAGCGCCCCGCGGTCCACCCGGCCCAGTACGGGGCGGAGCAGGCTGCCGGCGCGGATGTGGAGGAAGTCCATTTCGCCGATGACCTCCACGGCCTCCGGCGGGATGGCCAGCTCCTCCCACGTCTCCCGCAGGGCGCACTGCACCGCCGTTTCGCCGTTTTCGGCCTTGCCGCCGGGGAAGCAGACCTCGCCGGGCTGGCGCACCGCGGCGGAGCGTATCTCATACAGCAGGGAGGGGCCGTCCGCCGTGTCCACCAGCGGCACCAGCACGGCGGAGCCGCCCCGGGCGCCCATCAGGGTGGGGACATGGTCTGTGTAGGCCCGGCGCAGGGCGGAGAGATCCATGGCTTGTACGTCCTTTCTGGAAAAATTCCCCCGCCTTGCGGCGGGGGATCCGTTTACCGGCCGATGGTGGGTCAGCAGCCGCAGCCGCAGCCGTTGCTGTTGTTGTTCCCACAGCCGCAGCCGCCGTTGCAGCCGTTGCCGCAGAACAGGAACAGCAGGATGATGGCGATGATGATCCAGCAGCAGTTGCCGCCGCCAAAGCAGGAATTCTGATTACACATAGTGTGACCTCCTATGAAGATTTGACCGTCTTGCCGGTCTCATTCTCATAGTATGCCGGTCGCAGGAAAGTGTGCCGTCACTGGCGGGAAATACGGTAGCTCAGGGTCAGCAGCGTGTCCACAAAGTGGATATCCTCGAAAAATACGCCCGGCTCGTCGGTGGACAGCTCCACATTGGTGAAGTTCCAGAAGCCCCGGACACCCAGCCCGATGAGCCGGTCCGCCAGAGGCTGCGCCACGCTCTGGGGTACGGTGAGCACCGCCACGTCGGGGTGGTAGTTGGCCACATATTCCTCCAGCTCGTCCATGGAGCGGACAGCCACACTGCGGATCTCCGTGCCGATGAGGGCGGGAGAGACGTCAAAGGCGGAGTCGATGCGGAAGCCGACCTTGTCGAAGTCGAAGTTCTGGAGCAGCGCATGACCCAGATGGCCCACACCGACGACGATGATCTTGTGGCCGCTGTCGATGCCTAAAATATGGCCGATCTCGGCGCGCAGCTCCGCCACGTTGTAGCCGTAGCCCTGCTGGCCGAATTCGCCGAAGCAGCTGAGATCCTGGCGGATCTGGGAGGCCGTAATGTCCATCTTCGCACCCAGGGAATTGGAGGAGATACGGACGACGCCCTTGTTGTACAGGTCGTCCAGATAGCGGTAGTAGCGGGGGAGGCGATGGATCACGGCGTCGGAGATCTTTTGCTTTTTCATATAAAAAACCTTCTTTTAGGATGGGATGCGGTGCGGGGCACCTGAAATGATGGAGTTATTTTACAGCATGACGCGGGAGTTGTCAACTTTTTTAACAATCTTTCTGCAAAAAAGTTTTTCCAAAACGGCTTTACATCCGGGGGAAGAACTGCTATAATACCAAGGCTGGAAGTGCAGCGACAACCGAATATGCGCCCGTAGCTCAGTTGGATAGAGTGACAGACTCCGACTCTGTAGGCCGCTGGTTCGAATCCAGTCGGGCGTACCAAGTTAACAAACAGGTTTAGATGCCATACGGTGAAAACCGCATGGCATCTAACCTTTCCGGGGTTTTCCACACCCCGATTTTAACGGTTTCAAGCATGGATGTCAGAGCCGTTTGGGAGGCGTTCGACGTGATTTGAACCCCTCTTTTCCTGTTTTCTGGCGAAATAATCGGATGCAGCCCCCTTTTGTACGAGGATTTTCCTCGCAAAAGGGGGCTTTTTTCATAAAAAAGTTTCACAAAGTTTGGAGCGTCGGCTTGTTGGTTTCGTAGAACCATCGAACCGGCGCTCTTTTTGCGTTTCAGGACAGATCAAGGGCGGCAGCCCAGAGAGGAGCAGTATATGCGAAAACCAACAAGGCC
>URVR01000110.1 GCA_900551355.1 uncultured Eubacteriales bacterium
GCCAGATACTTGGTGATAGCCGCGGTCAGAGTGGTCTTACCATGGTCGATGTGGCCGATGGTGCCGATGTTGACATGGGGTTTCGTTCTTTCAAATTTCTGCTTAGCCATTTGAAATGATCCTCCTTAACAGTTTTGTATCATGTGTTGGGCAGCGGTAACAGTCTAACACTGCCATTTTACAGTATTTGCGTGGGAAAATCAATCGTAAATTACGGTTTTAGAAATTTTCCCGTCCGGTACGCTTGCTGATCAGCTTCTCCTGCAGGCTCTTGGGCAGCTCGATGTAGTGGCTGGGCTCCATGGTGTACTGGCCGCGTCCCTGTGTGCGGGAGCGCAGGTCAGTGGCATAGCCGAACATCTCCGCCAGAGGCACGAAGGCGTCGATCTGCTGGGCGCCGGAGCGCATCTCGTAGCCCTGGATCTGGCCGCGGCGCGCGTTCAGGTCGCCGATAACATCGCCCATATACTCGTCGGGCACGATGACGCAGACCTTCATGATGGGCTCCAGCAGCGTGGGATCGGCCTTGCGCATGGCCTCCTTGAAGGCCATGGAGCCGGCGATCTTGAACGCCATCTCGGAGGAGTCCACCTCGTGGTAGGAGCCGTCGTACAGCGTGACCTTCACGTCCACGACGGGATAACCCGCTACAACGCCGGCCAGCATGGCGCCCTGGATACCGGCATCGATGGCCGGGATATACTCCTTGGGGATGGCGCCGCCCACCACCTTGTTCTCGAACTCGTAGCCCTTGCCGGACTCATTGGGCTCGACGTGGATCTTGACGTGGCCGTACTGGCCCTTACCGCCGGACTGGCGGGCATACTTGGTCTCCTGATCCACGGCCTTGCGGATGGTCTCCTTGTAGGCCACCTGGGGTGCGCCCACGTTGGCCTCCACCTTGAACTCGCGGAGCAGACGGTCCACGATGATCTCCAGGTGCAGCTCGCCCATGCCGGCGATGATGGTCTGACCCGTCTCCTCGTCCGTGTAGGTGCGGAAGGTGGGATCCTCCTCAGCCAGCTTGGCCAGGGCGACGCCCATCTTCTCCTGACCGGCCTTGGTCTTGGGCTCGATGGCCACGCGGATCACAGGCTCGGGGAACTCCATGGACTCCAGAATGATGGGGTTCTTCTCATCGCACAGCGTGTCGCCGGTGGTGGTGTTCTTCAGACCCACCACGGCGGCGATGTCGCCGGAGTAGACGGACTCGATGTCCTCGCGGTGATTGGCGTGCATCTGCAGGATGCGGCCCATACGCTCGCGCTTGCCCTTGGTGGCATTGAGGACGGAGGAGCCCGTGGTCAGTGTACCGGAGTACACGCGGAAGAAGCTGAGACGGCCCACATAGGGGTCGGTCATGATCTTGAAAGCCAGCGCGGCGAAGGGCTCCTCGTCAGAGGACTTGCGCTCCTCCTCCTCGTCGGTCTTGGGGTTGACGCCCTTGATGGCAGGGACATCGGTGGGTGCGGGCATGTAGTCCACGATGGCGTCCAGCAGCTTCTGCACGCCCTTGTTGCGATAGCTGGAACCGCAGGTCACGGGCACCATTTCCACGGCGCAGGTAGCCTTGCGGATGGCGGTACGGATCTTGCTGGTGGGGATCTCCTTCCCCTCCAGATACAGCTCCATGATCTCGTCGTCGAACATGGACACGGCATCCAGCAGCTTCTCGCGGTACTCGTTGGCGATGTCGACCATATCCTCGGGGATAGGCTCGACACGCATATCCTTACCCAGCTGATCGTAATAAATATCGGCGTCCATCTCCACCAGGTCGATGATACCCTTGAAGGTATCCTCCTTCCCGATGGGAAGCTGGATGGGGACAGCGTTGGCCTTCAGACGGTCATGCACCATGTCCAGCACGTGATAGAAATCCGCGCCGGTGATATCCATCTTGTTGACGTAGATCATCCGGGGGACATGGTAGTGATCGGCCTGACGCCACACCGTCTCGGACTGCGGCTCCACGCCGCCCTTGGCGCACATCACGGTGACGGAACCGTCCAGCACGCGCAGAGAACGTTCCACCTCCACAGTAAAGTCCACGTGGCCCGGGGTGTCGATGATGTTGATGCGCGTCTGGGGGAACTGATCCTTGGAGCCCTTCCAGTAGCAGGTGGTAGCGGCGGAGGTGATGGTGATACCACGCTCCTGCTCCTGCTCCATCCAGTCCATGGTCGCGGTGCCCTCGTGCGTCTCGCCCAACTTGTAGTTCACACCCGTGTAGTACAGAATGCGCTCTGTCGTAGTGGTCTTTCCTGCATCAATGTGGGCCATGATGCCGATATTTCTCGTATTTTCCAGTGTAACCTTTCTCGGCATACCGTTCTCCTTCTTAAAACGTAGTTGCGGGCGCGATCACCAGCGGAAGTGGGCGAATGCCTTGTTGGATTCGGCCATCTTGTGGGTATCCTCGCGCTTCTTCACGGCGCTGCCGGTGTTGTTGGCAGCATCCATGATCTCGCCTGCCAGGCGCTCGGCCATGGTACGCTCACCGCGGGCGCGGGAGTAGGCCGTCAGCCAGCGCAGACCCAGGGTCTGACGACGGGCGGGACGAACCTCCATGGGGACCTGATAGGTGGCGCCGCCGACACGGCGGGCCTTGACTTCCAGGCTGGGCATGATGTTCTCCATAGCCTGGGTGAATACTTCCAGAGGATCCTTCTCGGTCTTATCCTTGATGATATCAAAGGCACCGTAGACGACCTTCTGAGCGACGCCCTTTTTACCGTCCAACATGATGCTGTTGACCAGCTTGGTCACCAGCACGGAGTTGTACATAGGATCGGGCAAGATCTCTCTCTTGGGAACATTACCTCTTCTGGGCACTATGCTTCCCTCCTTCATAAAAATATGATTTCATAGGTACTCAACAGCCGCTGACCGGCTGTTGTACGGCCTGCCAAAGAGGTACATTATAAATATAATGAGAAACCTTTTGGCAAAGCACAGAGCTGCAGGTTTTACTTGCTCTTGGGGCGCTTTGCGCCGTACTTGGAGCGGGCCTGCATACGGCCGGAGACGCCCTGGGTATCCAGCGTACCGCGGATGATGTGGTAACGGACACCGGGGAGGTCCTTGACACGGCCACCGCGGATCATGACGACGGAGTGCTCCTGCAGGGAGTGGCCCACGCCGGGGATGTAAGCGGTGACTTCGTAGCCGTTGGTCAGACGCACACGGGCGATCTTACGCAGAGCGGAGTTGGGCTTCTTGGGGGTCGCAGTTCTGACGGCCGTGCAGACGCCGCGCTTCTGAGGGGAGCTGAGGTCAGTCTCCTTGTTCTTCAGCGTGTTCAGGCCCTTCTGCATAGCGGGAGAATTGGACTTGTAAGTGCTCTTCTTCCGGCCCTGCTTGACCAGCTGGTTAAAAGTAGGCATTTGGTTTCTCCTTTCTCAAAAATTCTTGGGATGCTTCCCTATATTTTCCACGGAACAAACGCAGTTTATTCCGGCTGGAAACTCATTGTGCCACAACGGCTACGGCGGAGGCCGGCACGGCGATGCCGCAGGCCCGGCCCAGCTGCTGCATGGTCAGGGAGCAGTCCGCCCCCACGCCGCGCTCCCGGCACAGCGCCAGCAGCGGCTCCGTCAGGGCGGGGTCGGCGTCGCAGGCCAGATACACACGTCTGGCGCTGCCCTGTGAGACGGCCCTCCGTGTCTGCTTCAAGCCTACCACCTTTTCCCTTGCAGTCAGCTCTCCGGCCACGGATGTTCTCCTCCTGTCATGGCATAACAAATCCCGCGGGCGATCCCGCGCAATTTGAAATTATAGCATAGGGCGCAAAGTGCGTCAAGTAGAAACCCCACAAAAATTTGTGTAGTTCACTGAATTTTCCTGTGAAAATACGGCGTTTTCACGAAAAGGCCGTTCTCGGCGGAAAAAGCGCCCCTCCGCCGGAGCGGAGGGGCGCTTGCAGCACGATTGGGATGGATTACGCCTCGTCGCCGTCGGAGGGGTCCTCCGTCTGGGCGGGCGTCTCGTCCTCCATGGGGCCGGCGGAGGCGGCGTAGACGTTCTCCACCGCTTCCTCCTCTTCCTCCACATCGGGGACCATCTCCTCGGCCAGCTTGCGGTAGGCCGTCAGACCGGCGCCGGCGGGGATGAGCTTGCCGATGATGACGTTCTCCTTCAGGCCCACCAGATGGTCGACCTTGCCCTTGATGGCGGCCTCGGTCAGGACCTTGGTGGTCTCCTGGAAGGACGCGGCGGACAGGAAGGAATCCGTGGCCAGAGAGGCCTTGGTGATACCCATCAGCAGTTGGGTGCAGGTGGCCTCCTGCAGCGGCTCGCCGTCCTCGCGGACCTCGCCGTTGGCGATGCGCTGCCGCACGGCGGCGTTGGCATCCTCCACCTCCAGCACGTCGGCCATGGCACCGGACAGCAGGGTGGTGTCCCCCGCCTCCTCCACGCGGACCTTGCGCATCATCTGGCGGACGATGACCTCGATGTGCTTGTCGTTGATGTCCACGCCCTGCTGGCGGTAGACCTTCAGGACCTCCTGGATCAGGTAGTTGTGGACAGCGGAGGCGCCGCGGATACGCAGCACGTCGTGGGGGTTCAGGGCGCCGTCCTGAAGCTGGCGGCCCTTCTCGATGACCTCGCCGTCCTGCACCAGCAGGCCGGTGTGGGGCACCGCGTAGGTGCGGGTATCGCCGTCGTCGGCGGTGATGATGATGTTCAGCAGGCTGCCCTTGGTGGCCTCCTCGAAGCGGACCTTGCCGCCGATCTCGGCGATGGTGGCCATCTTCTTGGGCTTGCGGGCCTCGAACAGCTCCTCCACACGGGGAAGACCCTGGGTGATGTCGCCGCCGGCCACGCCGCCGGTGTGGAACGTACGCATGGTCAGCTGGGTGCCCGGCTCACCGATGGACTGTGCCGCGATGATGCCCACGGCCTCGCCGGGGCCGACGGGCTTGCTGGTGGCCAGGTTCATGCCGTAGCACTTGGCGCAGATGCCGCTGTGGGCGCGGCAGGTCAGCACGGTGCGGATCTCGGCGGAGTGGATGTCAAAGGACTCCAGCAGCGCCGCGTCGCTCTCGGTCATCATGTGATCCTTGGAGATCAGCACCTCGTCGGTGCCGGGCTTCAGGATGTCGCTGACGGGGAAGCGGCCCTTGATGCGCTCGGAGAACTTCTCGATGACCTGACCGCCCTCGCTGATCTCGGACACCAGAATGCCCTTGGCAGCGCCGCAGTCGGCCTCGCGGATGATGACGTCCTGGCAGACGTCCACCATGCGGCGGGTCAGATAGCCGGAGTCGGCGGTACGCAGTGCCGTATCGGCCAGACCCTTACGGGCGCCTCGGCTGGAGGTGAAGTACTCCAGCACGCTCAGGCCCTCACGGAAGTTGGCCTTGATGGGGATCTCGATGGTCTTACCGGCGGTGTTGGCCATCAGGCCGCGCATGCCGGTGAGCTGACGGATCTGCTTCATGGAGCCGCGGGCGCCGGAATCTGCCATCATGAAGATGGGGTTGTACTTGTTCATGTTGGCGGTCAGGGCGTCGGTCACGTCGGCGGTGGTCTTTTCCCACTCGCGCACCACCAGCTTGTAGCGCTCCTCGTCGGTGATGAAGCCCATGTTGTACTGGTCTTCGATGTCCACCACGCGCTGCTCCGTCTCGTCGATCAACTCGTACTTGGCCTTGGGCACCGTCATGTCCGCGATGGAGATGGTGATGGAGCCTGTCTCTTATACACATCTCCGAGCCCACGAGACGTAGAGGAATCTCG
>URVR01000111.1 GCA_900551355.1 uncultured Eubacteriales bacterium
CTCTACGTCTCGTGGGCTCGGAGATGTGTATAAGAGACAGGAATACTCCTTGGCGCCGGCCACCAGATAGAAGCTGGTCTCCTTGGTGCGCTGGTTGGACAGGATAAAGCCGATGTTGGACTCGTCGGACACCACGGAGGTGACGCCGGTGTACATGTACACGTCGTCGCCGATGGCAATGTAGTTGTAGCCCTCGGTGGTGACGGTGACATCCCGCTGCCCGAACAGGGAGTTGATGAAGCCGTTGACGTAGGCACCGTGGTAGTCGTACTGCTGCATGATCAGCTCGGCGGTGAACACATGGTCCACCCAGTTGGGCACGCTGCCCGTCTCGTAGTAGGTGCTCTCGCCGGTAACGGCGTTGACCAGCACCGCGCCGATGATATCCCGCCCGCCGAACAGGCCGATGGTGTGGCTCACGCGGGGGCAGACCCACCACGGATCGCCGTTTTCGTCGATCTCAAAGGCGGGATCGTCGAACATATAGGTGGGATAGCGGAACCGCAGGTGCCGGTTGAGGTTGCGGCTGAAATGCTCGGCGGTGGTGTAGCGGATGCCCTCGTCCAGCCGCACCACCTCCACGTTCTGGGTGACCATGTCGATGATGAGGTAGGCGGGCAGGCCCTGCGCCCGGTTGTTCAGCCATTTGATGAGGTCGCCGTACCGCAGGGGCGTCACCCGCACGGGACGGCCCTGATAGTTGATCTGGGTGTAGTCGTCCGCCACCTCGAACTGGGACACCATGTCCGCCAGCTCGCCCAGCTTGCGGTCGCCCAGCTTCATGGCGGACTGCGCGTCCAGCATGGGGATCTGGTCGTAGCTGATCTCCTCCACCTCGGCGGCGAAGTCGCCGTCCTCCACGGTCAGCAGATCCCGGTAGTCCTTGGCGCGGAACAGCTGCCAGCCCAGCACCGCGCCCACCAGCGCGGCGGCCACCAGGCCCACCGCCAGGATAAGGGGCACGGTACACTGCTTTTTCAGAAAGCCGAAATACCCCTTGGCGCCGGTGCCCTGAAACCCGGAGGTCAACACGGCACACACGCCGTACACCGCGCAGGTCAGCAGCGCGAAGGCGTAGAATTCCTCGCTCTTGAGGTTGATGGGCGGCAGCACGATATAGTAGTAGACGGCGGCAAAGACCAGCGTCACCGCCAGATTCAGCAGCGTGCGGCCCAGCGGCGTGCCCACGGGCTTGCGCTCCTTTTTGGGGCGGGGCTGGTGGGCGAAGCCCTGAAAATTCGGATCGTTCCAGTTGGTGTTCATAGGCAGTTCCTTTCTCTGTCGTTTTGCGGCTTGAGGATAGTATACCCTACCGTGAAGAATTTGTACAGAGGTCATTGCGTGCGCCTGCGAGTCGGTCACTGTTGCGGTGCCCAAAATTTCTGCGCTGCCTTACGGCGGCCGCTTGAAATTTTGACCGCGGCCACTCGTTCACCTCGCTTCATCCGCCGCTGGCGGCGCTCGGATCACTCCCTCCGGCGGCCCCGTTTCTTTCAACAGCGGTAAGGAGTATTTCGCTCTCCGGAGCGACCCACTTTTGCCGCTGTTGGCAAAAGTGGATCGCGCCGCGGCACGGAATACCCCCGACCCCTCGTTCACAAATTGTTTACACATTTGGTCAAAGAAAGTCAAAAATACCTGTTGACAAAAGGCAAAGACGTGCTATACTACAGCCAAGGTCAAAGAAAGGCAAAGTCAAAAATGATTTTGCGGAAAGGCGGCAGGCAAGCATGGGTATCTCTGATATCATCGCCGGATTCATCCAGCAGGAGCTGGAGGAGGCCGGCGGCGCGCTGGAGCTTCAGCGCAGCGACCTGGCACAGCGGTTCAACTGCGTGCCCAGTCAGATCAACTACGTCATGTCCACCCGCTTCTCCCCGGAGCACGGCTACATCGTGGAATCCCGGCGGGGCGGCGGCGGCTACATCCGCATCACGCGGGTGCAGGTGGACCGGCAGACGCTGCTGATGCACGTCATCAACTCCATCGGCGACACGCTGGATTACGCCAGCGCCCGGGCCATCACCCAGAATCTGGTGGAATCCGAGGCCATCAGCCGGGAACTGGGGCAGGCGCTGCTGTCCGCCGCAGGCGAGCGGGCGCTGCGCACCGTTCCCAAGGAGCAGCGCGGCGCGCTGCGGGCCGATATTTTCAAGCAGATCCTGATTCATTCGGTCTGATTTTTCAGCAAGGAGGTTACGATTATGAGATGTGATCGTTGTGGAAAGAACGAAGCCACGTTCTACTATAAGAGCAATATCAACGGTAAGGTGACACAGGTACACCTGTGCCCCCAGTGCGCGGAGGAGCTGGGCTATACCGACTCGTTCCGCTCCGCCGGCATGACCGGCGGCCTGTTCGGAGATTTCTTCTCCCGTCCCTTTGGGATGCTGGAGCCGTTCTTTGACGGCCTCGGCGCCCGGATGCTCACGGAGTTCCCCGAGCCGGTGGACGTGCTGGGACAGGCGCGTGAGAGCACGCCTGCCGCAGAGGAGCAGGGCGATCTGCTGCCCAAGGACGAGCAGGACGCCCTGACAAAGCAGCGCAAGCGCAACGCGCTGCAGACACAGCTGAATCTGGCAGTGGAGGAGGAGCGCTTCGAGGAAGCGGCCAAGCTGCGGGATGAGCTGAAGGCGCTGGAGCAGTAACGCCGGCGCGGAACACCACAGTAAGAGAGGAAGTGCTTATTTATGAGCGAGAATAAATTCACCCCCCGGGCCGAGGAGGCCCTGCGTTTGAGCCAGGAAGCGGCGGAGGAGATGGGCCACGGCTACGTTGGCTCCGAGCATCTGCTGCTGGGCCTGATCCGCGAGGAGGAGGGCATCGCCCACCGCGTGCTGGCGGAGTACGGCGTCACCGATGAGATGGTGTGCGGCGTGCTGCAGCGCAGCGTGGGCAAGGGCCTGTCCGGCGCCGCCCCCAGTCAGGGGCTGACCCCCCGCGCCAAGAGCGTGGTGGAGCTGGCCGTGTCCGAGTCCGCCCGTATGGGCAGCAGCTACATCGGCACGGAGCACCTGCTGATGGGCATTCTCCGGGAGGGCGGCAACATGGCCCTGCGCATCCTGCGCACCATGGGCGTGGACCCCAAGAAGATGTACAGCAGCATCGTCAAGAAGCTGAACGATACCCCCCACACCGTGACCAGCGGCGCGTCCACCGCCAACCGCGAGTCCGACAAGAAGAACAAGACCCTCGCCGAGTTCACCCGCGACCTGACGGAGGCGGCGCGCTCCGGCAAGCTGGACCCCGTCATCGGCCGCGATAAGGAGATCCAGCGGGTCATCCAGATCCTGTCCCGCCGCACCAAGAACAACCCCGTCCTCATCGGCGAGCCGGGCGTCGGCAAGACCGCCATCGCCGAGGGCTTGGCCGAGCGCATCGCCTCCGGCGACGTGCCCGAGGAGCTGCTGGACAAGAAGATCCTGTCCCTCGACCTCAGCGGCATGGTGGCCGGCACCAAGTACCGCGGCGAGTTTGAGGAGCGTATCAAGAACACGCTGGCCGAGGTGAAGAAGGCCGGCAACGTGATCCTGTTCATCGACGAGCTGCACACCATCGTGGGCGCCGGCTCTGCCGAGGGCGCCGTGGACGCCGCCAACATCATCAAGCCGGCGCTGGGCCGCGGCGAGATCCGCGTCATCGGTGCCACCACCCTCAACGAGTACCGCAAGTACATCGAGAAGGACGCCGCGCTGGAGCGCCGCTTCCAGCCCGTCACCGTGGGTGAGCCTACGCCGGAGGCCACGCTGGAGATCCTGAAGGGCCTGCGCGACAAGTACGAGGCGCACCACAAGCTGACCATCACCGACGAGGCGCTGGAGGCCGCTGTGCAGCTGTCCAAGCGCTACATCGGCGACCGGTTCCTGCCGGACAAGGCCATCGACCTGATGGACGAGGCCGCGTCCCAGGTGCGCATGACCGCCGAGGCCTCCTCTCCCGACCTGAAGGCGCTGGAGGAGAAGATCGCGGCGCTGCACCGCGAGAAGTCCGAGGCCGTGACGGCGCAGGACTTCGAGAAGGCCGCGCAGCTGCGTGACATCGA
Source organism: uncultured Eubacteriales bacterium (assembly GCA_900551355.1). GTDB lineage: Bacteria > Bacillota > Clostridia > Oscillospirales > Oscillospiraceae > Vescimonas. The sequence goes on from URVR01000111.1 coordinate 4,043, forward strand.
GAAGGACTATCAGGAGCAGGTGGAGATCGAGCGGGACAACTGGCGCAAGCAGATGGCCCAGAACCGCGGCAGCGTCACCGCTGACGACGTGGCCAAGGTGGTGGCCGGCTGGACCGGCATCCCCGTCACCCGCCTCACCGAGGACGAGAGCATGCGCCTGCTGAAGCTGGAGGAGAAGCTCCACCAGCGCGTGGTGGGTCAGGACGAGGCCGTCAACGCGGTGGCCAAGGCCATCCGCCGCAGCCGTGTGGGCCTGAAGGACCCCAAGCGGCCCATCGGCTCGTTCCTGTTCCTGGGCCCCACCGGCGTGGGCAAGACCGAGCTGTGCAAGACCCTGGCCGAGGCTATGTTCGGCGACGAGAACGCCATGGTGCGTATCGACATGTCCGAGTACATGGAGAAGCACACGGTGTCCCGTCTGGTCGGCTCGCCTCCCGGCTATGTGGGCCACGAGGAGGGCGGTCAGCTCACCGAAAAGGTGCGCAGGAAGCCGTACTCCGTGGTGCTGTTCGATGAGATCGAAAAGGCCCATGAGGATGTGTGGAACATCCTGCTGCAGATCCTGGAGGACGGCATCGTCACCGACTCCCAGGGCCGCAAGGTGGACTTCAAGAACACCATCATCGTCATGACCTCCAATGTGGGCGCCAAGAATATCACCGCCGACGCGGCGCGCCTTGGCTTCGACGGCGGGGAAAAGGACGAGAAGGAGACCGAGGAGGTGCGCTTCAGCCGCATCCGCGACGCCGTCATGGCCGACCTGAAGCGGACGTTCCGCCCCGAGTTCCTGAACCGTATCGACGAGATCATCGTGTTCCGTCAGCTGACGGAGGACAACATCCGCCAGATCGCCCGCCGTATGCTGGACGTTACCGGCGCCCGCATGGCCCAGCAGGGCATTACGCTGGCAGCGGATGACGACGCCGTGGCCGAGCTGGCCCGGGACGGCTTCGATCCCCAGTATGGCGCACGTCCCCTGCGCCGTGCCATCCAGAGCATGGTGGAGGACGCCGTGGCCGAGAAGATGCTGGAGGGCGAGCTGAAGTCCGGCGACACCGCACATGTGCGTCTGAAGGACGGCAAGGTCGTCATCGAGAAATAAGAAAAGGACGTCCGGTCACAAGACCGGACGTCCTTTTTTGCGTCTTTTATTACAGCTGTGCCAGCGCCTGATCCAGATCGGCGATGATGTCCTCGGCGTTCTCCAGACCCACGGACAGGCGGATAAGTCCGGCGGGAATGCCGGAGGCCGCCAGCTCCTCCTCGGTGTAGGTGGAGTGGGTCATGGACGCGGCGTGCTCGATCAGCGTCTCCGCGTCGCCCAGGGACACGGCCACGGTGATGAGCTTCACGGCGTTGACCAGCTTCATGCCGGCCGCCTTGCCGCCCTTGACCTCGAAGGACAGCATACCGCCGAAGTCCCGCATCTGCCGTGCGGCGATGTCGTGGCCCGCGTGGCTCTCCAGACCGGGATAGTAGACCTTCTCCACGGCGGGGTGCTTATCCAGGAACTCCGCCACCAGCCGGGCGTTGAGGCAGTGCTTCTGCATCCGGATCTCCAGCGTTTTCAGACCCCGGAGGATCAGGAACGCGGAGAAGGGATCCATCACCGCGCCGGTCATGTCCTTCAGACCTGTCTCTTATACACATCTGACGCTGCCGACGATCGCATAAGTGTAG
>URVR01000112.1 GCA_900551355.1 uncultured Eubacteriales bacterium
TACGAGTTTCCTCTACGTCTCGTGGGCTCGGAGATGTGTATAAGAGACAGGTGCAGCTGCACCCCCAACTCTTCCATCAAGTGTACCGTCACCAACTGCGCCCACCACTGCAAGGACGTGAACAACTGCGGCCTCAGCTCCATCCAGGTGGGCACCCATGAGAGCAGCCCCTCCATGGACCAGTGCACCGACTGCCAGAGCTTCCAGAAGTGTCAGTAACGCTGCCCGCGTGCTGACCGGCAGAGAGCCTCCGTTTTCCCGGACGCCGTCTGCCCCTCCGTGTGCCGACCCACACGGAGTACATACCAGAGGAGGTGACGGACATGCGCACATCGGTGAAATACGCCGTAGCCGGCACGCTGGCCGGCGCCGCCAACGGCTGCTTCGGCGGAGGCGGCGGCATGGTGCTGCTGCCCCTGCTCACCCGCTGGTGCCATGTGGAGGAGAAAAAGGCCTTCGCCACCTGCGTGGCGGTGATCCTGCCCTTCTGCGTGGTGTCCGCCGCCGTCTACCTGCTGCGCACGCCCTTCGACCTCACGCAGGCCCTGCCCTACCTGTTGGGCGGACTGGCCGGCGGCTTCGTGGGCGGCCGGCTGTTCCCTCGGGTGCCCGCCCCGTGGCTGCGGTATCTCTTTGCCGCCTTTCTGGTGTACGGCGGCATCCGGTATCTCCTGTGACGGCGTGGCTCCTGCCGGTGCTGGCGGGCTTCTGCACCGGCATCCTGTCCGCGTGGGGCGTGGGCGGCGGCACCCTGCTCCTGCTGCTGATGACCCTGTTCCTGGGCGTGGAGCAGTCCGACGCCATGGCCATCAACCTGCTGTACTTCCTGCCCACCGCCGCCATGGGGCTGCTGTACCATCGGAAGAACGGACTTCTGGAGCGCCCCGTCCTCCGCGCCGCCGCACCGTGGGGCACAGCGGCAGCAGCCGCCGGCGCGCTGCTGGCCACCGCCGTGGACGTGTCCCTGCTGCGCCGCCCCTTCGGCATCTACCTGCTGCTGGCCGCCGCCAGCCTGCTGCTGCAGCCAAAAAAACCGGGAAGGACGTGATGTCCTTCCCGGTTTTTTGTTTTCCGTATCAGTCCTCGCTGGCGTACAGCGTCACCGCCACGTCAAACACCTGCCCGTCCCGCTGGACGGTAAGGGTCATGGTGTCGCCCACCAGATGGGTGCGCCGCACCGCCATCAGGTCGTTGATGCTGCGTATCTCCTGTCCGTCGGCCCGCAGGATCACATCGTCGGGCAGCAGGCCCGCCTCCTCGGCGCCGCCGCCCTCCGACACGGTGTACACCGCCACCTGTCCGCCGTTTTCATCGCTCTCGATGACCATGACGCCCAGCGCCGGCACGCCCCGGAACCGTCCGTTGGCAATGATGTCGTTCACCACAAAGCAGGCGTCGCTGATGGGCAGGGCAAAGCCCAGGCCCTCCACAGTGGCCTCCGCCTCGCTGCCGTTCCCGCTCATTTTCAGGGTGTTGATGCCGATGACCTGTCCGTACTCATTGATCAGCGGGCCGCCGGAATTGCCGTTGTTCAGCGCCGCCGTGGTCTGCAGCAGCGTCATCACCCGTCCGTCCACCTGCACATCCCGGTTGATGGCGGAGATGATGCCGTCGGTCAGGGTGCCCCGCAGCTCCACGCCCAGCGGATTGCCGATGGCGTACACCGTGTCGCCCACGCGGCACAGGTCACTGTCGCCGAACTCCGCCGCCGGCAGCCCCGCCGCGTCCACGGCCTTCAGCACCGCCAGATCCCGGTCCTCGTCGTAGCCGATCAGCTTCGCGTCGTAGGTGTAGCCGGTGTCCAGCGCGATCCAGCAGCTCTTGCCGCCGGAGATGACGTGGGCGTTGGTGATGATGTACCCGTCCTCCGTCATGATGACGCCGGTGCCGATGCTGGCCTGCTCGCCCTTGTCGGCCACCACCAGCACGGTGGAGGGATTCACCTTCTCATACATGTCCTGAATGCTCAGCTTCTCCCCTGTCGGGGCCGTGCAGACCAGGGACACCCCCGCCTCCCCCTGCATCCGGGGGATGGTGGTCTTTTCCACCTTGGAGATGTTCACGATGCTGCTGGCGTCGCTGCCGTCTCCCGTTCCGCCGTCCGCGGGCGGTATGACACCGCCGCCCCGCAGGCTGGCGATGACCGTGGCTGTCACCACCACCGCCGCCAGCACGCCCGCGGCGATGAGAAACGCCCACAGTCCCTTCCTGCTCCGCTTTTTCGGCGGCGCGGGACGGGGCGGCACGGCGCCCGCCGGCATGGGCCGCGGCTGCACATAGCAGTCCACCACCTCCTGCCCCTCCGGGCGCACATACCAGCTCACCACCTCCTGGGGCTCGGTCTGCTGCTTTTCTCTGTTTTCATCCTGCATACGGTATATCCTCCGGCCTCAGCGGGCCATCTGCATGGTAAAGGTAAAGGCGGTAACGCCGTTCTCGCTGGTGACGGTGATCTTCTCCTTGTGCTGGGCCAGAATGGTCTTGACCACATACAGCCCCAGTCCGTAGCCGTCCTTGTCCTCGCTGCGGGACTTGTCCGACTTGTGGAACCGCTCGAACAGCAGGGGGATCTCCTCGGCGGGGATGGTGTTGCCCACGTTCCGCACGGTGACGTAGGCCTTCTCCCCGTTGACGGTAAGCCCCAGATACAGGGTGGACGACGGGGCAGCGAACTTGGCCGCATTCTCCAGCAGGTTGTACATCACCTGGGTGATGAGGTCCCGGTCGCCCTGCACCATCACGGAGTCCTCCGGGATCTCCGCGTCCACATCCAGCCCCCGGCCCATGATCTTCTGCTCCATGGACAGCAGGGCGATGCGGGCGGACTCGCACAGGTCGAACTCCTCCTTCTTCATCTCCTGGTTCTGGATCTGGGAGATGTCCAGCATACGCCGGACAAGGCGGCTGAGCCGCCGGCTCTCGTCGGAGATGATCTGCAGGTACTGCCGCTCCTTCTCCGGCGGAATGGTGCCGTCCAGAATGCCGTCGGTGTAGCCGGCGATGGTGGTCATAGGGGTTTTCAGCTCGTGGGACACGTTGGCGATAAAGTCCCGCCGCTGCCGCTCCGTCTCCTGCAGGGAGTCCGCCATGGCGTTGAATGCCGTGGCCAGCTCGCCGATCTCGCCGCCGCTGCTGGTCTCCTGCATCCGCACGTCAAAGTTTCCGTCGGCATAGGCACGGGTGGCCTGCACCATCTCCGTGATGGGCTTGATCTGGTTCATGGAGGTGACGGAGCTGGTGACAAAGGCGATCAGCAGGATGATGGCACTGAGCATGAAGAACAGGCCGATGAACGACCGCCACATCTCCATCAGGGCCGTGCCGTCCATGACGGCCAGCACAAGGCCCAGCACCTGCCCGTCCTCGCCGGTCATGGGCACGCCCACCACGAACTTCTTCTGCTCGTAGACGCCCACGGTGCTGCGGCCCTCATAGCCGTCGCCCTCGGCGAAGGTCTTCGTCACGATCTCCTCCGGCACCCGGACGGACTTGCCCACCAGCCCCGCGTCGGAGGTCAGCAGCACGTCGCCCCCCTTGTTGCAGATGAGGAAGTCCACGTCCGTCATCCGGGACGCCACGCCGGCCAGTGCCCGCAGGGCGTCCTCCTGGGTGGTCTCCGTCTCGTCGTTGGGCAGCAGATAGCTCACCGACAGCTGGGCGATGAGATTGGCCCGGTCCCGCATCTCGCTGCGCTTTTCGGACACGGTGTAGTTATAGCTCAGGGCGTAGAACGACACGCCCAGCAGCACCATGGTCAGCAGCACCATACCGGCGCTGAGCATGAACTGCCGCCAGTACAGGCTGTCCATGGCCCGTTTGATCCTCTTCCGCATGGCCTTACTTCACTTCGAACTTGTAGCCGACGCCCCACACGGTCTTCAGCTCCCACTGGTCGGAGACGTTCTCGATCTTCTCCCGCAGGCGCTTGATGTGGACGTCCACGGTGCGGCTGTCGCCGAAGTAATCGAAGCCCCATACCTCGTCCAGCAGCTGGTTGCGGGTATAGACCCGGTTGGGCGTGGCCGCCAGATGGTACAGCAGCTCCAGCTCCTTGGGGGGTGTATCCACCTTCTTGCCGTCCACCAGCAGCTCATAGCTGTCCAGATTGATCTCCAGCTTGTCGAACACCAGCTTCTTTTTGGTGTCGTCGGGGATCTCGCTGCGGCGCAGCACCGCGTTGATGCGGGCCATCAGCTCCTTCATCTCAAAGGGCTTCACCAGATAGTCGTCGGCGCCCATCTCCAGACCGGTGATGCGGTCGCCCACGTCACTCTTGGCGGTCAGCATGATGATGGGGGTCTTGCCCTTCTCCCGGATGTGGGCGCACACGGCCCAGCCGTCCATAACGGGCAGCATGATGTCCAGCAGCACCATGTCCGGCGCCTGCTTGTCGTACTCCTCCACGGCCTTGCCGCCGTCGTAGGCCGCCCGCACCTCGAAGCCCTCCTTCTCCAGATACATACGGATCAGCTCCGATATATTGCGGTCATCCTCTACCACCAGAATGTTGCGTGCCATGGCCGTCTCCTCCTGCTCGGTGTATTTTTACCTTGTATTATACCGGCCAACCTTAATTTTTCCTGAACGTTTTGTAAACTCGGCGGTATAACCGTCTTAGTTTACCACACTTTCCGCCGTTTGTACAGTCTCCGGCGCCGGCCCGACGGTGATGTCCGCGTAGTACCACATCAATATCTCCTGCCACGTCTTTCCCTGCCGCGCCAGCTCGTTGGCGCCGTACTGGCTCATGCCCACGCCGTGGCCGTAGCCCGTGACCCGGAACGTCACCCTCTCCGCCGCCGCGTCGATGGTAAAGCAGGCCGACCGCAGAGAGAAGATGCGCCGTACCTCCACGCCCCGCAGCGGCGCGCCGCACACCTCCACGGTGCTGACCCGCCCCGAGTCGTCCCGCTCCGCCGCGCCGAACCACTTGTCCGGCCCGCCGCTGAATGTCAGCTCCGGATGGGCCTGAGCCAGCAGGGTCTTCGCCTCCGCCGCCGTGAATTCCGCCGCGCTGTAATAGTTGGGCACCGTCTCCTCCCCCTCCGGACTGTCCACGCTCCGCAGGTACGGCACGTCGCCGCTCCACACGTCCCCGGCCTCCGCCGTTTTCCCGGCGGAGGAGGAATGGAACACCGCCAGAATGGGCTGACCGTCGTACAGCGCCGTCTGCCCGTCCGTGGCGGCCACCGCCTCTTCGATGCGGCTCTCCCAGCCGTCAAAGTCCTCGCCCCACTTCTCCCGTGCCGCCTCCTCCGACAGCCACGCGCTGCAGCAGCCCGGATCGGTGCACACGTCCGCGTCCGGGTGGGCCTCCTTCCGCCCCGCCGCCAGCTGGTAGTACACATAGGTGCGCTCCGCCGCCGCCTGGGCCTTCAGCGCCTCCAGCTCAAAGCTGGCGGGCATCTCGCCCCGCACCACGCCCCGCAGGTACTGGTCCAGCGCCATACTTTCCACCGTTTCTCCGTCCTGTACCGTCAGAAGCACCGCGCTGTCCCGCTGTCCCTGTGCGGACTGCTCCTGCGCATCGCCCTCCCGCGTCTCCGGCACACGTTCTCCTCCCGCCGCCAGATACGCGCCCCCGAACAGCAGCACCGTCAGCACCAGCGCCGCCGCCATGGATCGCCGCATACCATCACCTCCCGCCCCAGTGTATGCCTGTCTCTTATACACATCTCCGAGCCCACGAGACGTAG
>URVR01000113.1 GCA_900551355.1 uncultured Eubacteriales bacterium
TGCGATCGTCGGCAGCGTCAGATGTGTATAAGAGACAGGCACCGTACCCGCCGGGTTGATGGCGGCCAGTCCCGCCGCCAGGTCGCGGGCGCGCTCCACCGTGGTGAAGCCCCAGCCGTCCCGGTCGGCGATGTGCCGCCGGATGCGGGCCAGATCCTCGTCGTCGTGGGGCTCCATGGTGGCCCAGTAGTACAGCGGCACATTTTTACCCAGCAGTTTGGCGATCCGTTGGGCGGTGCTGCTCTTGCCGCTTTTGCAGCCGCCGATGAACAGTAATCTCATGCACCCTCCACCGTAAAGGCGTCCATTGCCCGTATCTCTTCCAGATAGCCGTCCTCGATGGAGGCCTCATCAAAGGTAGCCATGCCCCGCATCACGCCGCAGGCGCCCTCCAGCACACGGAACAGCAGGGGACATCCGCTGCCCTCGCCCAGCCGCATCCCCAGATGCAGGCAGGGCGTCAGACCCAGCTCCTCCGCCGCAATGCGGTAGCCCACCTCATAGGAGTCATGGGACAGGAACAGGTAGTCTCGCACCGCCGGACACAGCCGTACGGCGCACAGCGCCGCCGCGATGGAGATGAAGCCGTCCACCGCCGCCGGTACCCGCTCATGGGCGCAGCCCAGAAACGCGCCGGTCATGGCGGCGAGATCCAGTCCGCCTACCCCTGCCAGCACGCCGATCACGTCGTTCTTATCGGGGCGGTGCAGCGCCAGCGATTGCCGCAGCACCTCCTTCTTCCGCAGGAAGCCCTCGTCGGTCAGTCCGCCGCCCCGGCCTGTCACGGCCTCCACGTCCGCGCCGGTGAGAGCTGCCAGCACCGCCGACGAGGTGGTGGTGTTGCCGATGCCCATCTCGCCGATGCCCAGCGCCGTTACGCCGTCGGCCTTGGCAAGCGCCGCCTGCTCCATACCGGCGGCCATGGCCTCCAGCACCTGCCGGCGGGTCATGGCGTCCTCCCGGACGATGTTGCCGGTGCCGCGCCGTACCTTCCGGTCGAGGATGCCCACCGGCGGCACGTCGCCGTCGATGCCCACATCCACCACCGCCACGTCGTCGCCGAAGGCTGCCGCCATGGCGGACATACCGGTTTTGCGGAAGGTCATGTTCACCGCCTGCTGCAAGGTCACCGACGGCGGCGTACAGGATACGCCCTCGGCCACCACGCCGTTGTCGGCGGCGAACACCGCCACGCGGCACTTGTCCATGGCGGGGCATACCTGCCCGGTCACGCCTGCCAGCCGGATAGACAGCTCCTCCAGCTGCCCCAGACTGCCCGGCGGCTTGGCCAACTGTGCCTGCCGCCGCCGCGCCGCGTCCATGGCCGTCTCGTCGGCGGGACGGATGGCCTCGATATATGCCAGCAGTTCCTGCTCTGTCATGCTCATTCCTCCAGATATCTCCGCTGCGCCAGCCACTCAAGAGACGGCGCGCAGTCCTGATTTTCGATGGTAAAGGTGGCCGTCGGACATTGATCCAACAGCGTATCCAGCACCTGCTCCATGGGGATCGTCCCCTGCCCCAGCGGGTCGTGGAGATCCCAAGCCCCCAGATTGTTGTGCAGGTGTATGTGCCGCAGCCACGGCGCCATGGGCGCGATCCACGCCAAGGGCGGCGTTTTGCTGGTGGAGGCATTGGCGTGTCCTACGTCCAGACACAGCTCCAGCCGGGGATCGTTCACCTGCCCGGCGATCTGCACCAGCATCTCCGGCCCCGGCTCCATCACGTTCTCCACCGCCAGCACCATGCCCTCCGGCACGTCCGCCAGCAGCTCCCGCCAGAACAGCACCGACTGCTCCACGAACCACTCTGGGAAGTATACCAGCGGGATGAAGCCGCCGTGTACCACAAGGCGCGTCACGCCCAACGCCTGCGCCGTTTCGATGGTCTGGCGGAACCGGTGCAGCGCCGTCGCGCGCACCAGCGGGTCGATGGAGCAGGGGGACAGCTCGGCAAACGGCGCGTGGAGCCATAGATGCCGGACACCCTCGATCTGCCGGCGCACCAGCGCCATGGCGTCCGGCTGCTCCAGCCGGGGCGCCCAGCAGAATTCCGTGATCTCAAAGCCGAGGCCGCGCTGCTTGGCCAGCTCCGCCGCGCGGCTGTCCATTCCGGACAGATGCAGTTTTTTTCGCAGCTCCCTCCGCTCCAAGGCCGCCCCTCCTCTCAGGTATTTCAGCAAGGATTATAGCATATCCCGGCGAAAATACAAACCCCCAAAACCTGCCGCCTTCCGGAAAAAGACAGCTTCCCGCTGCTCTTTTTTGCGTGTGCCCTTGCATGCACTGCGGAAAGATGGTATGATATGTGTTCAAGAAAGATAAGGGAGGCCATCCTCTATGAAATTAGGTATCGTGGGTCTGCCCAACGTGGGCAAGAGCACCCTGTTCAACGCCATTACCAACGCCGGTGCGGAGAGCGCCAACTATCCGTTCTGCACCATTGAGCCAAACGTGGGCGTGGTGGCCGTGCCGGACGCGCGGCTGGACAAGCTGGCGGAGATGTATCAGCCGGACAAAAAGACCCCGGCGGTCATTGAGTTCGTGGACATCGCCGGCCTGGTGAAGGGCGCCAGCCAGGGCGCGGGTCTGGGCAACAAATTCCTGGAGAACATCCGCCGCACCGACGCCATCGTCCATGTGGTGCGCTGCTTCGACGACGAGAACATCATGCACGTGGTGGCGGACGCCAGCCAGAACGTGCCCGTGGACCCGCTGGGCGACATCGGCACCATTGATCTGGAGTTGATCATGGCCGACCTGGAGATGGTGAACCGTCGGGTGGAGAAGGCGGCCAAGGCCGCCAAGGGCGACAAGAAGTTCCTCCGCGAGGCGGATGTGTTCAAGGCACTGGCCGCTCATCTGGATGCCGGAAAGTCCGCCCGCACCTTCGAGTGCGACAAGGAGGACCGCGCCATCATCGAGACGGCGGACCTGCTGAGCTTGAAGCCCATCATCTACGCCGCCAACATGGATGAGGACGGCTTTGCCAACTACGAGAGCAACGGCTACTTCCAGTCCGTCCGGGATCTGGCGGCCAAGGAGGGAGCACAGGTGCTGCCCATCTGCGCCAAGCTGGAGCAGGACATCGCCGAGCTGGACGATCCCGAGGAGCGGGCTATGTTCCTAGCTGACCTGGGTATCGAAAAATCCGGCCTTGACCGGCTGATTCAGTGCTCCTACGACCTGCTGGGCCTCATCTCCTTCCTGACCTACGGCAAGGACGAGTGCCGCGCCTGGACCATCAGAAAGGGCACCAAGGCGCCGCAGGCCGCCGGCAAGATCCACTCCGACATCGAGCGGGGCTTTATTCGGGCCGAGACTATCAATTTCGACGAGATGATGGCCTGCGGCGGCAGCGTGGCCGCTGCCAAGGAGAAGGGCCTGCTGCGCTCCGAGGGCAAGGAGTATGTGGTCAAGGACGGCGACATGATCTACTTCCGGTTCAACGTATAAACAGCACACAGAGAGCGACGGCGCGGAGAAATTCTCCGCGCCGTCTTTTCGTGCCGTGAAACCGCAATGGAGGACGATAATGTAGCGCTGTAAAGCGCGACTTAGGCATAATATCTAAAAAACAGGATAAATTTTCTCCCTCCGATCCGCAAAAAGTTCTTGTTAATAAATTATCATCACGGTATAATAGGAATGCGATTGTGAAATCCGTCACAATCAAAACGAGGAGAGAAATCAGAAAGGAAACAAGTATGGAAAAACGGTATACCCTGCCTGTGGCCATTGCACTGGTGGTAGGCACAGTCATCGGCTCCGGCGTGTTCTTCAAGGCCGAAGCTGTCCTGACGAAGACCGGCGGTAATCTGTCTGTCGGTATTCTGGCGTTCATCATCATGGGCGTCGTCATGATTATCAGCGCCTGCACCTTCGGCGTCGTGGCCCAGAGCCACGAGGGCGTGGAGGGCCTGGTGGGCTACGCTGCCGCCTCCTGCGGCAAGACCTACAGCTACTATGTGGGCTGGTTCATGGCTGTCATTTATTACCCCTCCCTGGTGTCCGTGCTGAGCTGGCTGCCCGCCCGCTACTTCGGTGTGCTGATGGGCTGGGACGACGCCGTGGTGGGCGGCCGCACCATGATGCTGGCCGGCGTGTTCATGGTCGTCACCTACACCATGAATGCTCTGGCTCCCAAGCTGGCCGGTAAGTTCGCCATCTGCACCACCATCATCAAGCTGATCCCCCTGCTGCTCATGGCTGTTGTGGGCACCATCGTGGGCCTGACCAACGGCATGACCGAGTTCAACTTCTCCAATGTCGTCACCGAGATGCCCTTCACCGAGGGCCTGTTCGGCGCCATCGTGTCCCTGGCCTTCGCCTTTGAGGGCTGGATCTGCGCCACGTCCATCGGCACCGAGCTGAAGGACTCCAAGAAGAACATGCCCCGCGCCCTGCTGATCGGCACCGTCATCGTCGCCATCGTGTACGTGATCTACTACATCGGCCTGGCCGGTGCGGTGGAGTCCGAGGTCATGATGGCCGGCGGCGAGGCCGGCGCCAAGATCGCGTTCCAGAACATCTTCGGCCAGGTGGGCGGCGCGGCCATCTTCGTGTTCGTCGTTATCTCCTGCTGGGGCACCTGCAACGGCCTGACCATGGCCGTGACCCGCGGCATGTTCGACCTGGCGGCTGAGAGCAACAGCCCCAAGCTGGCCATGTTCAAGAACGTGGATCCCAACACCAACATGGCCAACAACTCCGCCGTGTTCGGTCTGCTGGTCAGCTCCCTGTGGCTGCTGTACTTCTACGGCGGCGCCATCATGGAGGGCTTCGGTCCCTTCAAGTTCGACTCCTCCGAGCTGCCCATCATCACCCTGTACGCCATCTACATCCCCATCTATATCGCGCTGCTGAAGCGCAAGGATCTGGGCGGCTTCCAGGGCAGGGTCATGCCCGTTCTGGCCATCCTGTGCTCCGTGTTCATGGTCTTTGCGGCCATCTACTCCCACAAGATGAACGTGGTGTACTACCTGATCGTGTTTGTGGTCATCGAGATCATCGGCTCGTTCTTCCGGGGCAAGAAGGCGTAACGCCTCTCTGCTGACAAGTAAAAAGACACCGGCTCCCCAGAGCCGGTGTCTTTTTTTGTGTACCGGGAACGAAGAGCCGCCTTTTTTCGACAGGCTTCGCACTGTATCTGTGTTATCATACCTGCGGCGACAGGGGGGATGTCCATGGAAAAGGGGGATGCCGTGCCGGTGCGGGACTCGCGGGAGGAAGACGCGGCCCGCACCCGGCGTCTGGCACTGGCGCTGCTGCTGCGTCTTGCGGCAGCGGCGGCAGCGCTGGCGGTGCTGCTGGGCGTGGTGCTGCTGGTGACGCAGGCCCGGGGACAGAATATGTTCCCCGCCGTAAAGGACGGCGACCTGCTCATCGCCTACCGGCTCCAGCGCCGGTGGGCGCAGGACGACGTAGTGCTGTACCGGCAGGGGGACACGCTGTGCGTGGGCCGGGTGGCAGCTGTAGGCGGCGATGTGGTGCTGCTGGATGAAAGTGGAGAGCTGCGGGTCAACGGGACGCTCCACACAGGCGAGATCCCCTATGCCACCTACCCGGCGGAGGGGCTGACGTACCCCTACACCTGTCTCTTATACACATCTGACGCTGCCGACGATAGCATAAG